>JAHDBF010000094.1:12177-14623 GCA_020630525.1 Saprospiraceae bacterium | reverse complement strand
AAAAAAATTGATCCAAAATTCTTATTCATGAATATTTCTAATTGATAATCCACTTTTCCCAACAATATTACGTTTTAACCATATTTTAATACAATTCAATCCGTAACTTTGAACTTTAAACGAGAAACTTTCGTCTTAACACTAAAATGTACTTTATGATCAAGTCAGTTAATATCATCGCATTACTATTAATCGCATTTTCTACTTTTGCTCAAGTAGAAGAAGAATTGGGTTTTCAATATGTCAAAGCAGAATACCTTATCGAAACAGGTAGATATGAAGATGCCATAGAACAATTCAGCGAAATAATCAGAATCGAACCTGGCTTTAAAGAAGCACTTTTAAAAAGAGCAGAAGCTAAATACGCAACTTCAAATTGGAGAGGTGTCAAAGATGATGCAGTAAACTACATCAAACGAAAAGGAGCATCTGCTGAAGCAATATATTATTTAGGATTGGCGGAATCAAAATTGGGTAATTATGAAGCTGCTGCAAACTCGCTTAATTCTGCAATAACATTAATACCAGGGAATCCTGAATTACATTATGAAAGAGGTATGGCTATGATGAGCTTAGGTGATGAATCTCAAGCTTGTACTGACTGGCAAGCTGCCAATGAATATGGCCACAGACAAGCACATGTCAAATTGCGTAAAAATTGTAATGGCGTAGCGATGAACACTAATGACAACGCTCCAGCTGAAACTAAGCCAAGTTCTGGATCTACAAGACCAAACCCACGACCTAAAACTAGCACTGGATCAAAGCCTAAAGGTGAACCAACAACAACTAGCACAGGTCAAGCAAATACAAAACCACAACCAAAAACATCTAAGTCTATGGCAGAAGCCAGAGAGGAAGCTTCGACTCAGGGAATGGAAAATACACAAGAAAAGTATGAAGATGAAGTATATGTTGAAACTATACCCGAAGCGCCAAAGCAACCTTATGATGATTCAGTAAATACGATTGAGGTAGATGATGACCTGACATTATACATTAAGAATGGTCTTGGAGGATCAAAGATATTGGACCAACCTAATATCTTGATTCTTTCAGAAACAGCAGGTGTTGTTGCAATTGACATTTGTATAAATAAAAGAGGCAGAGTCGAATCTGCAGAATTAAATCGTGCTGAGTCAACGCTACAATCCCAAAGCATAATATCTCTTGCAACCAGAAAAGCACAAGAATTTTGGTTTGAAAAATCAGAGTGGGAAGAAACTTGTGGAACTATACTTTTTGAGATTGCTGGTAGATAACTCAATCTCAAAGGCTTATACATTTGCAAAAAATATTCAATAATTTGTCATAAGTAATAGTAGGTCAATTGAAAACATATTAGTATTTTTGTTAATATGTTTAAGATTCTATTTATTGGTACTGAAAATACTTACAGAAGTAAGTTTGCACAATTATACTTTAATGCGGTTGCAGAAGAGAAAGGACTGAAAGCGATGAGCTTTTCTGCTGGATTTAAATTCTCAAAGAAAAACTCAACGGTTCATAAAGATATCGTGCAATATTTGAAGTCCGAACAAATTGATTTTCCAGAATCACATTCGGAATCCCAAATTCTAAATGAGTACATTTTAGAAAATAACGATAGGCGTATCTGCTTAGATATGGAAGAGCACTTGACCTATATGAGGAAGCAGTTTCCAGAATATGTACGTTCAACAAGTTACTGGCACTACCCTTCTACGCTAAAGCAAGAAAACCCAAAATATATGCTTAAGCAGATTCAAAATGAGATTGATCATTTGGTTGCTTCATTGACGTTGGTTGGAGTTGCTACAGTGTAATACAATTTAAAGTATTGCTCATTTATATCAAGCTGTAATTACATTACATCATATTTTAACTAACCTTACTGTTGTAACGTGCTCATTGTCATTATAAAATACCAACATATAAGTGTCGCTTGGGTATTCTGAGACATTAATTTCTTTTGATGAAAATGTGGTGATAAACTCTCCAGCGCTATTGAGTAAATTTACTTTATCAAATTCAATATTGTCAGTAAACACAAAATCCGAAGTAGGATTAGGATAAACTAAAGTCGACACATCAAGATTGATTTCTGTGTTATTAAGAAGAAAATCTGACATATCATACACATAGATTTGTTTGTCTCTATTTATCATTAATAATTTGCCGTCATTTGACATCTCTACTACACCCGCTGTTAAGCCATATTTGTCTGAATCATCGGATACTTTAAATGCAAATCTATGCTGTAATTTAAACATGCCGTTATCATCTATTTTTACATAGTCGACATAAGAAGTTGTATCATAAACGATTAACGAACCTTGATCAAAAAATCCTGCAGCGACTACGTCTCCTTTGTCTGACATTGTCATCCTGCTCACTCCGTAACTCAAGTATGGTGAATAATATGGATTCGAAAATAATTCCCAATGCTCCGTTATTTCGTCTTTTT
>JAHDBF010000094.1:0-12077 GCA_020630525.1 Saprospiraceae bacterium | reverse complement strand
GCTATTTCCAAATCATCAATATAATCTCCGATCGCAATACTATCTTTAATGATCCAATCGTCTTCTAATTTATGATAAAAAACAACGGAATTATCAGAGAAATCATGGCATGATTGACATGCCATGACTATTGTATTATTAGAAATGACTTTCCCTAAGGTCATATCAAATATTCCCGATAATTTTTGTCCATAATTCAAAGAAGAAAAACAAAGTAACGTGCATATGGAAATTAATCTCATCATATTACCAACATAGAAAATGTGCAGGTTTACAAGACTTGTGCTTGCTTGTTTGCTTCGTATTTTCATTGGTACACTTGATTATTGTTTAGTCTCAAAATCAAAAATAATACATTATTGTTTGATGATAGAAGTGTTAATTCTTTTATCACCATTTATTAATTTGATAAAGTATACACCTTCCGTTAGATGTGTTATGTCAATTTCCGAATTAGATTTTTCAATGGTTTTACTCATTATTGATTGACCAATTGTATTAATCAGCGTAAGTTCCCAATCAGATGCTAAATTCTCAAAATCAATGTGGATCTTAGAACTAACTGGATTTGGATAAATTTTTATTTTCTCTTTTATCAACTCCAAATAACTAGTTTCTAAATCTATTGTAAATGGGAAATTGATTTCACAGTCATTTGCATCAGTAATCAACAGATTATAATCTCCAATGTCTAAGTTTTCAAAAATTCCATCAACATTAGATTGTTCTCCTACTTGATATTCATAAGGCGGATTTCCACCAATTGCCTCGAATCCAGCACGACCAGGAGTATCAACCACATTTTCAATATATAATACATTCAATGATAAAGAATCTGGTTCTAAAATAGAAAAGTCAATTTCTTCAACACATCCATCGTTTGTAATAACAACTATAGAATAGTCATCTGCGCCAAGCATTTGTGGATTGTTCAGAATGTCTGGATTGCTAGATGATAAACTAAATGAACTTGCAGGAATTGTAGTCACAGTAAATGATCCATCATTTAGTCCATAACAAGAAATGTCTGTTGTTTCAATGATGACTTCATAATTAGAATAAGGTTCAAAAATAACAAGAGAATCTATAGTGCATCCATTAGCATCAGAGATTAAAATATTTTGTTCGCCGACCTCTAGATTTCCAAATGCCCCAATAGAATTAGTAACACCATTGACACTATAATCGTATGGACTTGTTCCTCCGTTTCCTTGTATAGCCATCGAGCCGTTACCATTATTGTCACAACTAGGTATCTCAACACTCATAATCGTTATGGTTAAATCAGAATCAATTCCTATTTCAAAAGTTAAGTTGGCTTGACAACCTAGAAAATCTTCTACTATTATTTCATGCTGACCTGCAGATTGATTTTCAATAAATGGACTTTCGGATTCTTCTCCATCAATAAAATAGCTAAACGGGGCAGTGCCACCTTCTGTAGTTATTAAAAAGCTTGCATCTGCTACATTTGAACAAGAAGCAACAATAAAATCAGGAACAGAAATGCTAAAAGAATCATCACTTGGTAAATCTACTTCAATTATACTCGAACAGTTATCTCCATTTATTAATTCAATAGTATGCATACCAGCAATAATATTTTCTAAAATAGGGCCTTCTATTTCAATGCCATTAAATAAATATTGGTAAGGTGGATTAGAAGTGTTATGAGTTAATACTATCGTACCATCATTGCTATTGGCACAGCTAGGAAGTATGGTTTGTGATACACTTAAATTATTATTGCTTTCAATCGATAATTCAAAACTTCCTTCAGATGTACAATCACTGGCATCTATAACGGTATATGTATATGTTCCATTTTCTAAGTTTTCAAAAATTCCAGTTTGATTTGATGCTATAATTTCATTTCCAAATTGAAGTGAATAGTTTACTGGAGAAACTCCATTTTGTGTTTGTAATAATACGCTTCCATTAAAGCTATCTTCGCATCCTGGATTTGAAAGTATTGTCAAATCTACAACTAAAGAAGTAACAGGATCGATGATGATATTGACTTCATATCTACATCCATTACTATCTTCAACGATGACATTTTTTTGTCCTTCACCGAGTCCGTTTATTATTTCACTATCACTAATTATGTCATCGTAAATATATAAATAAGGTGGTGTGCCTCCAGCAGGATTTATTCTGACAGCGGCACTTGTTGGATTACTACAGTTTAAATTTTGAATAACATCATATGTTGCGCTAAGCGAATTTGTATTTTCTGACACAACAACTTCAGCACCTACAGAACAGTTATTTTGGTCAGTAACTGTTAGCGTATATGTTCCACTTGGGATAGGCGATAAAGTACCACTTACAGAGCTGAATTGATCTAAATTATATGTCAATATACCTTGACCTCCAGAAACAGATACTACTACCGTTCCTCCTACAGCACAATTTGCATTTTCAGTGGATATGTTTTCGATTATAATTGGTTGCGGTTCGGTAATATCAAACTGAAAATCTGTTGCTCTACCTGCCTCATCCATTGCAACAAGATTGTACATTCCTGCACTTAATCCATCTATTTCCTGTCCAGTTACTTCTACTCCATTTAATGTAACACTAGAATTTCCTAAACTATTAACCACATTATAGCTTATACTGCCATCTTCTAGCCCGTTGCAACTTATGTTTTCTACATTAATCACATTTATTAAAAGCTCAGGACAGGTCTCAGGATTTATGCTAGGAACATTAACTACACTTTGATTTATACATCCTATTTCATCAGTAATGCTTATCTGGTAATCTCCTGCATCTAGATTTTCAAAAAAACCAGTAGTATTGCTTTCTCCTGTAATAGCATAACTTATTATTTCTCCATTCGCTGAACTAGCTTGGATAAATATTGATCCTGAATTAAAAAAATCAGTACAGTTATTACCAGTAGTTTCTGTTCCTGAGATATTAAAAGGATTATCTCTTTGCAAAGTAAAATTTTCTATAGTAAGACATTCATTATCATCGTAAACATAAATGTCATAAGGACCAGAACTTAAGTTTTCAAAAAGCCCATTATTAGATTCTATTTCATCATTTAATAAAATAATATAATCTCCTGTTCCTCCAGTAACATTGACCAAAAAACTTCCATTTTCTAATCCTTGGCACGGCAAAACACCCGGAGTTATACCAACAATGATGGGTTGAGGTGCATCAATTGTAAAATTGAAAATCGATGATCCTCCTATACTATCTTCTATAACAATATCATAACTACCTGCAGATAAGTTAGAAAAATCTCCAGTTTGATTTATAGTTCCATCTAAGGTAAAACTATAAGGAGCAGTACCTCCTTCTACTATTAATGAAACACTAGCATTTGTCCCATCAGCACATTCTAGATGGACAATATTATCTATAGATGCGATTGGTAAATTTGGCGATGAACAATTGGTGTTTGCAGAATTTAACAATCCGGTTCTAACTTCTTGTAAGATAAAATACATATAATCTGCTTGATCTCTTGAGAAAGCATTCATACATTCATCATTTACATAATCCATGAAATTCATAAACATATCACCATTGTTGTTACAACTTGGGCTAGGATGATTTGGACAACCTTCATTAAAGGTTTCTTGGATAGGTGTATCATCTAGTCCATCATCAATTAAGCAACTACTTTCAGTTGGTCCCCAAACATGATTTAGTCCAAGCCAGTGACCAACTTCGTGGGTAGTAGTTCTACCTAAGTCATAAGGTGCCAGCGCTGAAAACCCTGGTCCTCCAAATGCAGCATTAAATACCACAATGGCGTCTCCATCTGCATCAGATGGTAAACTAGAGGCAGTAGGCACTGGAGAATATCCCAATAGCCCCGAACTTAAAAAAGCACTGTAAATATTTAAGTATTTATTTCTATCCCAAATTGTGGACTCCATTATATCAATTTCGTTCGCCTCAAAATCATCATCCGTTGCATATCTTGTAATTCCATTCGATGGGTTACCATTTGGATCTACATTAGCCAAACAAAATTGAATTGCTGTAGCTGCCGCATTAAAATCTGTTGGAGTATCTATGCTATTTGCATTTTTTCTGGCGAAATCTTCATTTAATACATCTATTTGGGATTGAATCCTTTCAAAACTAAAATTGTCTCCTTCACCAATGGCATTTTCAGTGCTATGAACAATAATAATGTGTACAGGTATAACAATAGTGTCCACATCTCTAAGTAAAGTTTGAGATTTTTTCCATTCAGCAAATATTTTTGCGTTTTGGCTTATAATTTCTATTTGGTCAATTCCTGTTTTTTGCATCACTTTTTCTGTACCACAAGTCCTTTGCGAAAAAACAATATGACTCAACAAGGTTAACAGAACAAGGAGTGAAAAATTTCTTAGAATAATGTACATAAAGTGAATTAATTTAATACTTTTCAAATATAGCTCAAAAGATTGTGTTAAATATGGTATATCTGTAATACTTGGAATCATTTTGGTGTTCAATCACATATCTGTCAAAAGAATTAACATATGAAAAATATAATTGTCTTATTCACGATATTCCTTTTAATAAATGAATGTCGCGCACAGGAATATTTTGAATCAGAAGAAGAGTTTAAAAAGCAGTATGAATTAAATATTAAAAAAACGCGATTAGATGGTGTATACATTCCAGCGGATTTAGAAGAAGCATTTGACGAACTGCAAAATTTATCGACACCAGAAGACATTCAGAAATTTAAAAACGGACCTGAAGATATTGTGGCAAGAAAACTTCACTTCGGTTTAGGTAGGTGGATGGCTGTAAATTGGAAATTTTATTCCGGATCTAGACTTTCTCATTTATTAAAAGGCAAAGGATTATTGTCCCCCGATCACATGTCTCAATTTATGATTATCGCATTTCATAGAAAGCTTAATAATATTCCATTAGAAGAAGACGAGCTAATATTATTACTCAAGGAAAAAAGAATGGATGAATTATCAGATCAGATAAGTCGAACTAAACTTCTAAAAGAAGAAACTAGACCGATTCCTAAAGATGGGAATAACTAACTAAACAATTAAATAGTTAACTAATTATATCTTGATTCAAGATATTGGATTTTCTTTGAACGAATTATAGAAAATTTTAATATAATATTTCTACATTTAGGAAGTTCTATAAAAGCTTGGTATCGAAATTGTATTAGGAATAATCGAATTTTAGTACAGCTTTACTTGCAGAAATTTATTGTTTGTATACATTTGCGTCGAAATTTAGGTAGTATAACCCTATAAATACCTAACTATATTCGATTCTGAGGAGTATTATTTTACAACAAACTACAACACATGGCGAAGAAGATGTTGATTGTGGAGTCGCCCGCAAAAGCAAAAACCATCAGTAAATTTTTAGATGGTGAATTTATCGTTAAATCGAGTTATGGTCACGTCAGAGATCTAGAAAAAGGTAATAAAGGTATTGATAAAGAAAATGGTTTTAAACCAAGTTATGTCGTATCTCCTGAAAAGAAAAAAGTAGTCTCTGAACTGAAAGAAACCGCTAGAAATGCTAGTGAAGTATGGCTCGCAACGGATGAGGATCGTGAAGGAGAAGCCATAGCATGGCATTTATGTGAAGTATTAGGTCTTGATGAAAAAACGACAAAAAGAATCGTTTTCCGTGAAATTACCAAGGATGCAATTAAAGGTGCAACAAAAAATCCTCGTACTGTAGATATCAATCTTGTAAACGCACAGCAAGCACGTAGGGTACTTGATAGACTAGTAGGATTTGAATTGTCGGGAATATTATGGAGAAAAGTAAAAAATAAACTTTCGGCAGGAAGAGTACAATCCGTTGCCGTAAAAATTGTTGTAGAAAGAGAAAGAGAAATTCAAAAATTTGAAGCATCTACTTTCTTTAAAGTATTTGCCATTTTTAACGTAATCGGCATTTCTGGTAATTCAGTAAAACTAAAAGCAGAGCTAAAAGGAAATCTTGATTCAGAATCTGCAGCGCAAAAATTCTTAGAACAATCAAAAGGTGGTACTTACAGCATTAATAATATAGAAGTAAAACCTTCCAAAAGAAAACCTGCAGCTCCTTTCATTACTTCTAGTTTACAGCAGGAAGCAAGTACAAAATTAGGTTTTAGTGTAAGTCGTACGATGTCGACAGCACAAAAACTTTATGAAGCTGGTCATATAACTTATATGAGGACAGATTCTACAACATTAAGCGATCAGGCAATCAATGCAATTGCTCAAGAAATAAAAAATAACTTTGGAGACAAGTATATTAAAATAAGGAAATTTGCTTCCAAATCTAAAAATGCCCAAGAGGCACACGAAGCCATCAGACCCACTTACGCCGAAAACAGAAAAATTGAAGGCTCTAGTGATATGGAACGGCTCTACGACCTTATCTGGAAAAGAGCAGTGGCGTCACAAATGGCAGATGCAGAATTAGAAAAAACTACTGTAAAAATCGGAGTATCTACAGTAAATGATGCAACTTTCATAGCTAAAGGTGAAGTGATTGTTTTTGATGGATTTTTAAAATTATATACTGCCGCTATAGATGAGGATGAGATACAGGAAGAAAGTGGATTATTACCACCATTAAAAGTAGATCAAGTATTAGAATTGCAACATGTACAAGCAATTCAAAAATTTACTAGACCTCCTGCTAGATTTACTGAAGCATCTTTAGTAAAGAGATTGGAAGAATTAGGTATTGGTAGACCATCGACTTATGCACCTACCGTTTCTAAGATAATGGACCCTAACAGAGGATATGTAACAAAAGAAAGCAGAGAGGGTAACCCAAGAAATTTTTCAGTATTAACATTAAAAGATGATGTTATAAATCAAGAAATACAAACTGAAATGACTGGCGCAACCAGCAACAGATTGTATGCAAGTGACATCGGTATGGTCGTTATTGATTTTCTGTCCGAACATTTTGGTGACATAATGAATTATTCTTTCACAGCAGGTGTAGAAGACAAATTGGATGAAGTAGCAGAAGGTGGAAATGACTGGCAACAAATGCTAGAAAACTTCTACGGTCCTTTTCATAATAAAGTAGAAAAGACTTTAGCAGAAGCAGAAAGAGCCAAGGGAAGAAGAGATTTTGGCATTGATGAAGATACTGGTCATACAATTCTTGTCCAAATGTCAAGATTTGGTCCTGTTGCGCAAATAGGAACTAGAGAAGAAGTAGGAGAAGAAGGCAAACCAAAATTTGCCAGCCTCAAACCAGGGCAATCTATGGAAACAATCACTTACGATGAAGTACTTGAGTTGTTTAAATTACCTTTAACTTTAGGAGAGTATGAAGGCAAACCTGTAGAAGTAAATTCTGGTAGATATGGTCCTTATATAAAATTTGATGAAGCCTTTATTTCTATAGGTCGGAAGACTGATCCATTAACTTTGACAATGGAGCAAGCAATAGAATTCATAGAAGTAAAACGTAAAGAAGATGCACCTGTTGGCGAATATAAGGGAATGCCGATTACTCAAGGAAAAGGTAGATTCGGTCCTTTCCTAAAATGGAACGACATGTATGCCAATATTTCTAAAAAATACGATGCAGACAATCTTAATGAAGAACAGATTTTAGAAATTGTCATCACAAAAGAAGAAAAAGAAGCAAATAGGTATATCCAAAACTGGCCAGAGGACGGTCTTTCTATTCAAAACGCCAGATGGGGACCTGTGGTTAAATACAATAAACTTAAAAGAAAGAATTTTAAAATTCCTTTAGTGAATGGAGAAAAAGCTTCGCCAGAATATTTGAAAACGGTTACTCTAGAAGATGTTAAAAGTTGGGTAGAAGCAGAAGCTCCAGGAACCATCAAAGAAAAAGCGAAAAAGAAAGCGCCAGCAAAAAAGAAAAAAGCTCCAGCAAAAAAGAAAGCTACAGTTAAGTAGAGAAGAATATAAATATTTAAAAAAGCCTGCATAGTAATACATGTAGGCTTTTTTTTTAAAATTTGTTTTGCCTATTCATTTTTAATAAGCTATATTTATTAAATTAGTTTATCTCAAAATGAAACCAAAATGAAGTATGCTATTCTAATTATTTTCTTATCTCAAAGTCTCTTTGCTCAATATGAATACTTCCACATGGAAACAGACGATCTTAGTTTTTTCGTAAGATCAGATGGATTGTTATTTCCAGAAGAAAAAGGTGGAGTGATATTTAAAGAGACTGGTGATACTTTATTGAAGAATGTTGGGATGATATTTTTAGGTCAAGATCCTAATGGAAATTATTATGGTGCTCATCATCCAATTGCTGGAGTACAGCAAATTGGAAAGCCTTTTGAATTGGGAGTTATAGATCCAGAAACTGGTTTACCTGATTATATAATAGAACCCTCAATTGTTACAAAGGATGAAATATTAGCCCATATCCAAGATTATGATGAAGATTGCATTATTGATGAAGAGAGATATAGTATCTATTCATGGCCTGGAAAAGACAATCCATTTTTTGAAGATTTGACAGGAAATGAGATGCCATCTTGGAGGATATCAGCCCCATTTTTCGATAGAAACAATAATGAAATTTATGAGCCCGATTTAGGTGATTTTCCGACTTACAAGAATATTAGATTTGGATATGATATCCCAGAAAAAATTATATTTCTAAATTTTAGAACTAAATATGATCAAGGAAGTCCTTCAGAATATTTTCCTTTGCAATTTAAGCTGATAGTGTATGTAAAATCCTGTGATAAAATTTCAGAACTCCATTCTAATAGATCGATTCATGTAGATTGTATATTTGCAAATTTTAATCATTCGGACTTAAGACAAAGTCTATTTGGTTATAATTATGACTTTCATTTAGGCGATACTAAAAATGATTATATTGGTTTTAAAGAAAAAAACAACTTAGTCTATACTTACAATAATCCGCAATTAGAACTAGCTTCAGAAGAAGGAATAAGTAATATGATTGTAACTCATCAATTTATTGGAACCCCATTAGGTCCTTTTAATTACGGCAATGAAGGAACTTTAGTTGAGCCTCCTTTTGGTTCAACAAGTTTTGATACTATTTTGGAAACTGGAATGTCACGTTTTCGTAATTATTATTTAAATGCTGATTCTGTAACTTGGTATCCCGAAAGTGTTCCTCAGTGGCATGATAATTTGATAAATAGTACTTGGAAAGATGGAACTCCTTTTACGATTGGTGGCAATGGTTACAATATTGGAAGTACTGATACTACAGATATTGCATTTAATGGTGAATTTGATGGATCAGAAGGATGGACTGAATTAAATGCCAATAACACTTCAGGAAAACGATTTGCTTCGTGTTTTGCTCAACAAATCTTTTTAAAACCTGGTGCAGTTAATCAATTCAAATCAGTGTTTCAATTTCTCGATCATAATGAAGGATTACCTGACGATTATGCGCTGGGATTAAATGTAGCAGCTGGTCGAGGTTATGATGACTTTATTAGTTCAAACTGCTACTCTCAAGCGCAAATATGCAACGAATTTGGCAGTCAGCCAGAAGGCCTATTCGATATTTTTTATGCTTATCCAAATCCGAATACCACTGGAGTTTTCCAACTAGTTGTTGATGAAAATAAACTCATCCAAGAATTAAGAGTCATGGATTTTACTGGCACCATAATTCTACAAGAGGAGAATGTTTATTCAAATCAATTTACATTAGAAGAAAAAGGACTATACGTAGTAGTTTTAAAAATAGAAGATCGGTATTATAGCCAACAGATATTTTATCACGATTAATTTTACATACATTTTATATAGAAATATAATTTGAGATCTGAACACTTAATGTTCTTGATTCAAGGAATTAGGATAGAAAATTTAATAGAGCTTGCACTACACCAGAATTTTGATCCTTGTCTACAAAAAACCGAAAAAGAAAATATATTTTGTATAAATTTGTTTATGTAAATCATTGATATATATTGTTTTATAAAGTATGAATGATTATATATGACAAAAACACGTCTTATCACTTGATATACTTGCTTTTAATTATTATCTTTACGGTAATTATAGAAACGAACAGTTGCTAACAAAATTTAAAGAATAACTTTCCAAATCTAATCTTCAAACTACGTTAGCGCTTAGTTATTAATCATTCAAGTTAAATCATTTTAGATTTCTGTACATAAAGTACGGATAAGAATTTTATTGAATAATCGTTAATACCTAACACCATGAAAACATCTTCCAAATTGTCTTCTCGTAGTAAGATCGAATACTACAATTGCAAATATTTCAAACAAATAGTCTTTCCTCCAAAAGAGTAATTCTAACTTATTTATTAGTTCATACATCGTTTATTTTGTTTGACAAAATATAAACGTTTGTATAATAGGTGTATATATTGATTTGTATATCAATAAACCTAATCACTTGACGCAACTTGTGTAGCCTATTACTCTGTGCCATGAGAGTAAAGAATACCTCCCTGCGCATTAATGCCAAGTGAACTTTTTAAATCATTCCATTTTTTTATAACGAACAATTTTTCAATTATGTTAACTTTCAACCCATTACCCCCAAATTTAAAGAATCATTTTTTCAAGATTTCATTAATTATTTTATGTATAACCCAATATTCTATGAATGGAATTGGGCAATGCGTAGCAGGTCCCAATGATATTCCAAACCCGTTAGAAGACCCAGCTTGCGATACAACAGAAGGAGATTGTACTTCAAAAGATTTAGAACTTGTAGAAGCCTTCTTAGAAGTTGATGCTGGTTGTAACGCTTGTGATATTGGTGATGATATAACCGCAACGCTATTTCTTACAATAAATAATACTACAGGATCCACTAGGACTTCATTCGCTGTATTTGGTATCGTAAATACCACAAACTCAGATGGTGATATCTCTTCATGTGACATTTCAAGATGTAATGGAGATATTCCTGCAAACGGTCTCACAACCCTTCCATATGGAGAAATTACATTTAAATGTGGTGATGCTATCACATTAACTGATTTACTTTTATCATGGACTGATGCTTCACCTAACAGCGATTGCGCAAGACATGACTGTAGAGAAATTGCACCAAAATGTGGTTTTGTACCAGAAATATCAGTAGTTCCGCCTCTACAAGTTAGTTTGACTGCAGTATGTGATGGTCCAGTAATAGATATTACAACTACAATTGTAGGTGGAAACCCTGGGTATAGCTATTTATGGAACAATACATCTACTTCTGCTGATTTAAATGATGTATCACCTGGAACGTATTCTGTTACAATTACAGATGCAGATGGATGCGAAGCTAGTTCAATTGTAACCCTAGATAGCTGTTGCGAATTTACAGCTGAATGTAAAGATTTGCCTACTGTAGATATTATTGGATGTGATAATTCGGATATTGATCCAGCTTCTACAGATATTACTGATATTTTTACAAATGTTACTGATTCTCCATGTGGAAACCTTGTCCTAATACACGATGATTTTGAAATGTCAGGAAACGGTTGTCCAGGGACTCCACTTGTTATTGAACGAACATATACACTTTTTGATGATTTAGACAATGATGGAGTTTTAGATTTAGCTGATGAATCATTCGAATTATGTACTCAGGTTTTTAACATTACTGATAGCCAAAACCCAAGCATTAACAGACAAGCCAGCAACGAAACTGTAGAATGTGACGGTGCAGGGAATAGTGCTGCTTTGCAAGCGTGGCTTGACGCTCAAGGAGGAGCATTAGCTTCTGACTCATGTGGTGATGTAATGTGGAGCAATGATTATAGTGATAACATATCTGATTTATGTGGAGCCACTGGTTCTGCAACGGTAATTTTTACAGCTACTGATGGTTGTGGAAATATGAGTACAACAAATGCTACGTTTACGATAGAAGACACTACTAGTCCAACTATCGATTGTACTGATTTGTTATCAAATCTTGTATTAGAATGCGGAGATTTAAATAATGATAATTTAGTGCAGGATTGGATTGCTGCACAAGAAGCATTAATGTTAGATAATGGAGATGATAGCTGTGACAATAACTTGGCAGTAAATAATAATTACGATGGAAGTTTACCATCATTGGACTGTGACGGAATAAATGGATTAGATGTAG
>JAHDBF010000093.1 GCA_020630525.1 Saprospiraceae bacterium | reverse complement strand
GTCCTGAACAAACTGGATCTGGGGTTGCAGTTGCAGACGGTTGTGGGTCCCAGCAAGTTACTGTTAGGCAGGTCAAATTAAAAGTTTCTGTTGCTCCCCAGTTTTGAATAACAATATTCAAGTCTAAATTATTAGAACCATCAGTACAAATTTCACCAGAATCCCATGTTCCACTTAAGTCCTCGAATATATCTTCACCTACTAAATCAGAAATTCCGATTGAAGAACCATCAATTGACATCTCAAAATACATGTAGTCCCAACAATCAAAACAACTTGACGTTGGAGGATTCGTGCCTGGTAAATCATTACAAGTTGGACCACCAATTGGACATTGATCTTGAGATTCTAGATTGCCACTTCCTGCCCAATCATTACCATCAGTATCCCATTCTGCTGTAAATTGGATTGAGGTGCATAAAGAAATATCGAGATTATTACCTTCATTTACGAAAACAGGTCCATCAGTATTTGTGTAGGAATTAGAGAAGCAACTGACCAATTCAGTTTGACTATATCCAAATGAAACGTAAAAAAAAGACAATAGACAGATTAAATATCTCTTCATATCAGGTTTAATGGCATGCAAGTTACGTTTTCTGCTTGCAGGTGTTAGTTTAATTCTTATCCGAGAAAGCAACCACTTTGTATTACAAAAATAATTACTTTGTTAAGTACAAGTTAATCAAAATGTAGCCTGATTCAAAGAACGAATAAAATTATTTCTGCCTAAACCTTATTCAATATAGACTTTATCCTTCAGTAAAAATGATTTTGTCATTGCTACTGCCACTTTTGTAGCTTCTAAACCGTCTTGCAATGTACTTTTAGGTTTTTTTGATTCTAAAATACATTCTACAAAATCATTCGCTTGTGCTAAAAGTGCGGAATCAAATAATTCAAAATAGGTTTGTGGAACTAGTGTTTTTCTGCCATTTGTATCATGGAATTGGATGGCCTCCAGGAATGTGTTGTCTTTTATCGCGATTGAACCTTCTGTCCCTAGGATTGAAGTTTGCGTACTAAAACCATCTTGCGCAATTCTAGAAGCCATCACATTTGCGATACTGCCGCCAGTTAGATTTAACATAGACATGGCATTATCAGCATCATTCATTCTATTAAAAATATCATATTTAAATGATTTTCCAGAAGACTGTACGGATTCTATTTCTTTGCCAGTTAACCATCTTATGATGTCAATATTTTTTAGGTTTAATTCCATAAAAATACCTGAAGAAGTCGCTGCATATTGTTGATAATAAGTATCTGTTTTTTCCTTGTCATAAGTATATGATTGGATCATTATTGGTTCTCCAATCTTACCTTTAGCTATGAGTTCTTTGGTTTTGATATACGCTGGATCATACCTATGTTCTAAGCCTATCATTACTGTTTGCGAAGGTCTACTTTCTGCAGATTTGATGACTGATTGGCAATCTGCAACATTCATGGCTAGCGGAGTTGACATGAATACATGTTTTCCTGCTTCTATTGCATCTATAACTTGGCTTGCATGATGTGCAGGTGGACTGAATACAAAAATTGCATCTATATCGTGATTCTGAACAATCTGTTGATGATCGGAATATACGTATTGTACACCTAGTTCTGTTTTAGCAAATGATAGTTCGCTTTGTCTTAAGCTGCATGCAGCCAATAGATCAACGTGTTTTACTTGATTCTTGATTAATTGTGAATAATATCCACCTAATCTTCCTAATCCTATGATTCCTGCTTTTACCTTTCCTGTCATATGATGAAGATACCAAAACAAACAGAATTATAAAGCAAAATTATTTTCTATACGCAAATTTTAAAGCGACCTATATATCGATATTGGCGTAACGGGCATTTTCTTCGATAAACTTTCTTCTTGGAGGTACTTCATCTCCCATGAGCATAGAGAAAACACGGTCACATTCGTTGGCATCTTCGATTGTTACCTGTCGGAGTGTACGTGCAATAGGATCCATCGTTGTCTCCCAAAGTTGGCTGGCATTCATCTCTCCAAGACCCTTATATCTTTGCGTTTTGATACCTGATGCATCAGATCCTCCCATACCTTCTACTACTTGCTTTCTTTCGTCTTCGTTCCAGCAATATACTTTTTTACTTCCTTTACTGATAAGGTACAATGGTGGTGCTGCGATATAAATAAATCCTTGTTCGATCAATGGGCGCATATATCTAAAGAAGAAAGTCAGGATCAAAGTGACAATGTGACTACCATCGACATCGGCATCACACATGATGATGATCTTGTGGTATCTTAATTTTTCAATATTAAGGATTCGCTCGCCATCTTTATCTTCGATGCTTACGCCAAGCGCTGTGAATAGATTTTTTATTTCTTCGTTTTCGTAGATTTTATGCTCCATGGCTTTTTCTACGTTTAATATCTTTCCTCTCAATGGCAATATTGCTTGGAAAGTTCTATCTCTTCCTTGTTTTGCTGTTCCACCGGCAGAATCTCCCTCTACTAAATATATTTCGCTTTCATTAGGGTCTTTAGAACTGCAATCTGATAGTTTTCCTGGTAGCCCACTTCCTGTAAGTACATTCTTACGTTGCACCATTTCTCTGGCTTTACGTGCAGCATGTCTTGCGGTCGCGGCTAAGATTACTTTATCTACAATCTTTTTGGCATCTTTTGGGTTTTCTTCTAGGTAGTGACCCAACACTTCACCTACTGCTCTAGAAACGATACCATTAACTTCGGAATTTCCTAATTCACCTTTGGTTTGACCTTTGAATTGAGGTTCTGGTACTTTCACAGAAACTACTGCAGTTAAGCCTTCTCTAAAATCTTCTCCAGATACTTTAAACTTTAATTTGCTAAATAAGCCATTGTCTTCAGCATATTTAGAAAATACTCTGTTTACTGCTCTTCTAAACCCACTTACGTGTGTTCCTCCTTCTCGAGTATTAATGTTATTTACAAAAGAATAAATGTTTTCAGAGAAGCTGGTATTATATTGCATTGCGACTTCTACCTCGACATTTTCTTCTTTACCTATTACGTGAATGGGTGTGGAGATTAATGGAGCTTTGCTTTCGTCAATAAAAATTACAAATTCTTTAAGTCCACCTTCGGAATAAAATTTTTCTTGCTTAAAATTTCCATCTTCATCGACATTTCTTTCATCAATAAGAGATAGTGTAAGTCCACTATTTAGATAAGCCAATTCCCTTAATCTTGCTGCTAAAACGTCGTATTTATATTCTGATACTTCGAATATCTCTGTATCAGGTAAGAAGGTGATTGTCGTTCCAGAATCAGCAGCAACGCCGATTTGTTCGACTTCCATTGTAGGTTTCCCTTCTGAATATTCCTGTGCAAAAACTTTTCCATCTCTTCTTACCTCTGCCCTTAAATAGCTAGAAAGTGCATTTACACAAGAAACCCCAACACCGTGGAGACCACCAGAAACTTTGTAAGTATCTTTGTCAAATTTACCACCAGCGTGAAGTACTGTCATTACAACTTCAAGGGCTGATTTTTGTAGTTTTTCGTGCATTCCAGTAGGGATACCTCTACCGTTGTCACTTACTTTGATTGAATTGTCTTTTTGGATAATAACATCAATGTGCGAAGCATGACCAGCTAAATGCTCATCTATGGAATTATCCACAACTTCCCAAACCAAATGATGAAGACCCTTTGTGTCAGTACTACCGATGTACATTCCTGGTCTTTTTCTTACCGCTTCTAACCCTTCTAGTGCTTGGATGTTATTAGCACCATAGTTGCTTTTATTTTCAGACATTTACTGTTATTAATGATTAATTCAATTGACTTGCAAATATACAATTTCGACTGTAATTTTAGGTGAATTGGAGGTATAATTACAGGATGATATTTGATTTTATAATTTTATAACTTACTGATAAACAATTAGATATCGGTATTGGTTCTATATATTCAATATTATTTTACATTAAGGTTTTGTTAATAGTCTAAATTACGTAGAATTTAAATTAAATTTTATCATTTATAAAAGCAGAAATAGGCGATAAATAGCTATTTGTTTTTTAGTAAATTTGAAGAAATTAGTCGTTTAATTGCCTTGGAATTTTTAATTAGATCATGAAAGAGCAAAAGTCTTTTGTTTTAGATAGTGAAGAAGAATTAGATGAGATTGTTGCATATTTTGTCAATAATATTGATGAATCTATTGTACTATTAGAAGGTGATTTGGGTACTGGGAAAACTACTTTTGTAAAGCGATTGCTTTCAGTTTTAAGCCCTTTGGAAGAGGCTAGTAGTCCGACTTTTTCTTTGGTCAATGAATATTTGAGTCTAAAAAACGAATCGATTTATCACATGGATTTGTACAGATTAGAAAACATTGATGAAGCATTAGGAATTGGAATCGAGGAATACTTAGATAGTGGAAATTTATGTTTAATAGAGTGGCCTGAAATAATAATAGATTTATTGCCACATAATTGTGTCAAAATTCAAATTTCTATCGTCGAAGATGATAAAAGACAATTCACCATTTCTAAGACGTATTAGCATTTAATTATTAAAAAATCAAATTGTCAATAAAATTCAAATTTCATCAATCGGTAGTTTACTTTATAGGCGCGTTAATGATTTGTGCTTGTGCAAAAATTGTACAACCGACTGGTGGACCTTTAGATGAACAACCACCAAGTTTAATATTAGAGAATTCTACACCCAATTATCAAACAAATTTTTACCCAGAAGCAATCGAACTTGAATTTGATGAATTCATCGAAATCAAAAGTCCGCTAAAGAATATTGTTATTTCTCCACCACTTACCAATTACCCTAAATATACAGTAAGAGGCAAAAAGTTAAAAATAGAGCTACCTGATGAAGACTTAAGGGAAAATGCAACTTATCAAATAAATTTTGGGAAAGCCATTGTAGATTTTACTGCAGGTAATGCCACTGAAAATCTTAAATATGTTTTTTCTACTGGATCAGAGATTGACTCTCTATTAATTAGTGGGAAAGTCGTTGATGCCATTACTCAAAAACCCTTGTCTGATGTATTGGTTATGATGTATGATAATCTTTCTGATACCGCATTTTCAACTGTAAAGCCTATCTATTTTTCTAGGACGACAAAAGAAGGAATTTTTGAGTTGAGTAACCTACGAGCAGATACTTTCAGGATGTATTGTTTGATTGATGATAATTTGAGTTATACCTATGACTTGCCAACAGAACAGATAGCTTTTGGCGATAGCCTTATAGTACTTACCGACAGTATTTCAGGATTAAATTTCCAACTTTTTGATGAAAGAGAAATACCGTCTATTATCACAAAAGATCAAAAGAAAATTGGATTATTAAAATTAGGATTTTCAGAAAAACCGCGTGGATTGGAATTTACTTTTTCAGATACGATTACTCATTTTTCAGAGTTTAATGAAGATACTTTAAAGCTCTGGTATCAGACGACTTTAGATAGTTTTGATTTGTTTTTAGCATGGGAAGAAACACTGGATACGATTACTGTTAACAAGATGTCTCGAAAAAAAGAAATGGCTAAACTCTATTGTGAAAACTGTAAAGGTGATCACAAATATTATAGAAAAGATACTATTGAGATAGCATTTAATCATCCACTAAAAACAGTAAACATTGATTCTATACAACAGGTGGATAGTCTAGACCAAATAGCAATATCTGAGATCAAAATTAAAGGTAGAACATTACAGTTGATTGGCTCGATTCCTGACTCTACGATTGCCATACTGAAGTTGCTTCCAGGATTTGTTAAAGATTATTATAATCAAGGAATTGATACGATTGATTTTAAATTACGTTGGAAATCAGATGATGATTTAGGGAATATAAAATTGACTTTAGAGAATATGAATCCGGAAACCCAGTATATTTATAGTCTGTTAGATAACAATAATAATATCGTCAATACTGCTGTTTTAAACCAAGATTCCATCTTGAATTTTTATGAAATTGATGGCGGAAAATATAAACTAGAATTGATTATTGATCGAAATAAAAATGGATATTGGGATTCTGGGTTTTTGGACGATAAAATAT
This sequence comes from Saprospiraceae bacterium, assembly GCA_020630525.1. Taxonomy (GTDB): domain Bacteria; phylum Bacteroidota; class Bacteroidia; order Chitinophagales; family Saprospiraceae; genus JAHDBF01. Next base: position 8,588 of record JAHDBF010000093.1, on the reverse strand, counting down.
TGCCAGAACCTAAAGATGTTTACACATTAGAAGAGCTAAGAAAAGGTTGGGATTTAGAAACGACTATTCAATTGAAAAATTAAAAAATGAAATTAGAAGCTAGGTCATTACGAAAAAAATATGGTGAGCGTGAAGTCGTAAAAGGCGTTTCTATAGAAGTAAATCAAGGAGAAATAGTTGGATTGCTCGGGCCAAATGGCGCTGGCAAAACAACTACATTTTATATGACCGTAGGTTTCATAAAACCCAATGAAGGAAAAGTGTTATTAGATGGTGAAGACATCACCAAATTGGCAATGTATAAAAGGGCGCAGAAGGGGATAGGTTACTTACCTCAAGAAGCTTCTGTATTTAGAAAATTGACTGTGGAAAACAACATTAAGGCAGTCTTAGAAATGACAAAGTTATCTAAGGAGGAACAGCTAGATAAATTGGAATCATTGATCGATGAATTTGGATTAGAAAAGGTGAGAAACAATGTTGGAGATTCTCTTTCTGGAGGAGAAAGAAGGAGAACAGAGATCGCAAGATCATTAGCAACAGATCCAAATTTCATCCTGTTAGATGAGCCTTTTGCGGGCATTGATCCGATTGCAGTTGAGGACATTCAAGAAATAGTATTGAAGCTAAAGACAAAAAATATTGGGATACTTATAACCGATCATAATGTGCAAGAAACATTATCAATTACCGAACGATCTTACCTTATGTTTGAAGGGAATATTCTCCGCTCTGGAACGGCAGAAGAGCTCGCCCAAGACGAAATTGTAAGAAGGGTTTATCTAGGACAAAACTTTGAATTAAGAAAAAAAGTAGCAACCAGTAATGAAGCTTAACTTGTTCCTAATATTAGGCATAATCTGTTTATCATCTTGTGGTGACTATGCTACGTTAGAATTGATAGATGAAAACAAGAAAATGGCGGATTCACTTTTTAGGGTTAACCGAGATTCATTGTATAAAACTTTTGATACAGATTGTGATAGTATTTATCCTATGATTTTTAATCGTGCGGTGGACTCAATTAAAATCATTCAATTAGAAAAAATAAAAGAACTCATAATCGATTGAAAAATCTACTTATTTATATCATTATAATTGGTGCTTTTTCTTGCACAAAGAAAATAGACTCCGTTCCGACTGTAGAATCTTTCTTACAAAATAAGATAGAAGGATTAAGAAAAGAAAGACTTACTAAGTGTAAAGAAAAAGCGATTCAAGATGCAGACACACATATTGATAGCATCATTGATAAAATAGTTAGAAATCAAATTCCAGATACCACTACATTCCCTAATCGGCCAATAAAACCTACTCGCCCTGAAGATATTATTGGGAATTAATTTTTAAACCAGTTAAAATCAAACCGTAAAAATAAACTTATTGTAGATTCTGAAAGATAGGAGGATAAGGATTCTGGTTCTACATTTCCTAAAGCAAAGTACTTATTTAATCCAATGTCAAAACCTTTAGAACTAGATGAATTCCCCAATTCAAATCGTTCCATTCTATAAGTTACTCCAAAAGACAAAAGCGTATTCTTGTGGTCGGCAACACCTAGCTTGAAACCAATATATTTATTTTTTAAGCGTAATTTTTTTTCCTTAATTTTTGAATCAATAAAAAAATTATAGCCGACTGTAGCTGATGCAGTAATATATGGTTCGCTAATTTCAAAATTATTAAAGTTTTTAGCGCCCAAGCTTATTGCTGGGATAAATTCTAATTGATTTTCACCATAATTTCCTCTTGCAACATATCCTACAATGCCATTTCCTAATAAAGTGAGTCCCGATGATTCTCTGTTTCTATATTCATTATAATCATTATAATCAATATCTATCACCTCTGATGCTAAAGCAAAATAAACGGTGAGTTTTTCATTAATATTTTTTGCTTTTAAATCCCAAGGTGTCATTAATGTGTCTATAACTGTCTTCCCATTAATAACTTTAATAGTTGTAGCTGTATTTTGAGCGAATAATCCTCTGTCATAAATAAATGGAAAAGGTTTTGCTAAATTATTAAATTGTCTGTCTTGAATGTGATATTCATTAAAAGTACCTCCAGGATTTGAAGTATTCAGGATATAATAGTTGTGTGGAATTTCAATTTTTTCATCTAATGCTATTGAATCGTTTAGTATGGAAAGTTTGTATCCAGGTTCCATATTCTTTTTAAGTAAATGTCCATAAGTACAAACAACATCTGAAAAATTGTAATAATTCTTAAAAGCAGTATAAATTTTTAAGTTTTCTTTTCTTTTCTTTTTTTTTCGTTTCTCTGCTGCTTTATAATTTCCAATACTTTCAAGATGTTTTATTGCCTTTTCCCCCGAGTTTAATCTGATAATTAATAAGCCTTCATTCAATTTTGAAATAGCCTCATTCGGATTTTCAGACGAATTTTCGATACCTTGATTGTATTTTTGACCCATTAGGCTAAACACAGTAAAAGAGAAAAGGATAATAAGTAATTTTGTCACGTTTATATTCATAATTATCGAAGGTAAATATATTTTATTTAACCTTTCATCAATTTTTTATGGTTATGTATCCTTCATCATCTATTTTCGTTATTATTTTTGCACATATAACAAAAAACATTAATTCGAATTCATTATGGAAGTAGGAGTAGATATTGAATTATTGAATCAACAAATACAAGCAGAAAGTGCTTTTATAGATTCACTAAAAAACAATACATCAAAAGTCATTGTAGGACAAGAATATATGCTAGAGCGACTTTTGCTCGGTTTATTGGCAGAAGGTCATGTTCTTTTAGAGGGACTTCCCGGATTGGCAAAAACACTTTCTATCAAGACACTTTCTTCTGCAATCAGTGCGCAGTTTAGTAGAATCCAGTTTACACCAGATTTACTACCTGCAGATGTTATCGGTACAATGATCTATAATCCTGGTAAAAATGATTTCTCGATCAGAAAGGGACCAATATTCGCTAACTTTATTCTTGCAGATGAGATAAACAGAGCACCTGCCAAAGTACAATCTGCTTTGCTTGAGGCAATGCAAGAAAGACAAGTTACGATAGGTAAAGAAAGTTTTAAACTCCAAGAGCCATTCTTAGTATTGGCTACGCAAAACCCAATCGAGCAAGAAGGGACTTACCCACTTCCTGAAGCACAGGTCGATCGTTTTATGCTTAAAGTAAAAATCGGTTACCCTAATAAAGACGAAGAAAGACAGATTATCCATAAAACCATCTCTGGTGAAACAACACAAAAAGTAGAACCAGTAGTTAGCCCTGAGGCGATAATCAAAGCCAGAAAATTGGTTAAGAAAGTCTACATGGATGATAAGATCACCAATTATATCTTGGACATCGTTTTCGCCACTAGAGAACCGGGTAAATATGGGTTAGGAGATTTAGAACCTTTAATGAGTTATGGTGGATCACCAAGAGCAAGTATCAATCTCGCATTGGCTTCAAAAGCATATGCTTTTATCCAAAGAAGAGGATATGTAATTCCTGATGACGTAAGGAATGTATGCGAAGATGTAATGCGACATAGAATAGGATTGACTTATGAAGCGGAAGCGGAGAACATCTCACAAGAAGACATCATTTCCCAAATAATTTCTAAAGTAGAAGTGCCTTAATGGACGCCAAAGAAATACTAAAGAAAGTACGGAAAATAGAAATCAAAACCCGAAGCATCAGTAAGCAGATATTTTCGGGAGAATACCATAGTGCATTCAAAGGTAGAGGTATGTCATTCTCCGAAGTAAGAGAATATGGTTATGGTGATGATGTTAGGAATATAGATTGGAATGTAACCGCAAGAACTGGTAGTCCACACATCAAAATATTTGAAGAAGAAAGAGAGCTAACGGTAATGGTATTGGTTGATATCAGTCAGTCTTCTATTTTTGGTACTAAGAACCAATTTAAAAACGAATTAATGGCAGAAATTACAGCGGTACTCGCTTTTTCTGCTACCATAAACAATGATAAGGTAGGAGCAATATTATTCTCTGATGAAGTAGAAAAATACATTCCACCGAAAAAAGGAAGATCACACATCTTACGAATAATCAGGGAAGTAATCTACCACGAACCAAAAAGTAATGGTACCAATCTACAAGCTGCACTTGAATACCTAACCAATGTCCAAAAGAAAAAAAGCATTGCGTTTATCCTTTCTGATTTTATGACTTCTGGTTACGAAAATGCTATGGCAATCGGTGCAAAAAGACATGATATCGTAGGTATACACATTTATGACCAACGAGAAACTGTGCTTCCTAATGTTGGTCTGCTCAGAGCGCTAGATCCAGAAACTAAAGAGTTATACTTTTTAGATACAGCAAGCAAAAAAGTACGAGACGAATATGCAAAGCTTTACTCGGATAATTTTGAATACTTCGATACTACATTCAAGAAGAACAAAGCGGATCATATGAGTATTCGTACAGATCAAGACTATGTACGTTCATTACTTCACTTCTTTAAAAAGCGGGCGAAATGATGAGATTTGTAGTTATATTATTTTTTAGTTTTTGTGTGAATGTACTTACAGCTCAAGTAACAGTAGGTTCAACAGTTACTAAAGATACCGCAAGGATAGGAGAACGGATTTCTATAAATTTTAAAGTAGTAAACAGAGGTAATACGCTCAATGTAAAAGCCATAGATTATGCTCCGTTAGAAGAATTGTTTTCTATTGTGTCTACGGACCCAACGACTGATACGATCGATACGTCAACGCCAGCAGATTTCGAATGGATCAGCCAACGGGTAGATGAAAAATTCATACTAAAGCAAGCTGACTTTACGAAGACTAACGAAGGATTGGTCTATGAAAATAAAATTGATTTTATCGTTTGGGACATGGGAGTTTTTGATATTCCAAATCCCAATATTGAAGTAGATTCAAACTCAAACACAAGAGTCAATACACTTCAAGGATCTCGACTTTTTGTATTGCCACCGGAAGGCGTTATGCCCCAAGACACTACAGAAGCCATCATGCCAATCATCCCGATTATTGCTGAGCCAGTGACTTGGAGAGATTATATGTGGATAGCATATATTGCTGGCGTTATTTTATTGGCATTACTTTTAATATGGTTGTTCTTGAGATATCAACGTAAGAAAAACGAAGAACCTGAAATAGAAGAAATCATCATCAGACCTGCACACATTATTGCGAATGAAAAGCTTAATGAATTAGACAATAAACAATTATGGCAGTCTGGTGATATCAAGGGATATCAATCAGAATTAACTTATATCATCCGAGAATATTTAGAAAATAGATATGAGATTCAAGCATTAGAATCGACCACTGGAGAAATCAAAAGAGACTTAAAGGCTGCTAATTTTGATCAAGCGCATGAGAAGAAATTGTTAGAGATATTACAGATTGCAGATATGGTAAAATTTGCCAAAGCCAAACCTAGTGACAACATTCACCAAGCGTTTATGGATGATGCAAAATCATTTGTCAAAGCAACCCAATTATTGATAAAAGAAGATAATGATGAGTTGGTTTAATAATATAGAATTTCAAAATCCATGGTTTTTTCTCTTGCTATTAATCATCCCTTTTTTAATATGGAGAGATTATCGAAAGCGTGGACAGAATGCTTCCAATATTAGTATTCCGCATGTACATTTATTGAACGGAAGATCAACGATTTTGTCAACTTTATATAAGTGGCTCCCACTATTGAGGTACTTAGGTTTAGCCGCAATTATAGTTGCGCTCGCAAGACCACAAGAAGTATTGAAAGAGGAAGAGGTCAAAGCAGAAGGTATCGACATCATGCTTGTAATGGATCTATCATCAAGTATGTTGGCTAGAGATTTTAGTCCAGATAGACTTAGTGTAAGTAAGAAAGTAGCCAAAGAATTTGTCGATAAAAGAAAGTACGATAGGATAGGATTGGCAGTGTTTGCAGGAGAAAGTTTTACACAATGTCCACTAACCACCGACCATAAAATCCTAAAAGAATTTCTCGATAATCTACAATGCGGAATGCTAGAAGATGGTACGGCCATCGGGATGGGATTAGCTGCTGCAGTAAACCGACTGAAAGAAAGTGAAGCAGAAAGTAAGGTTGTAATTTTACTTACAGACGGAGTAAACAACGCAGGATATATCAAACCTATCCAAGCTGCTGAAATCGCAAAACAGATTGATGTCAAGGTATATACAATCGGTGTCGGTACGATGGGACAAGCTATTGTCCCAATATCAAAGCAACGTGACGGTACTTACCGTTTTGGTAGAGCTAGGGTAGAGATAGATGAAGAGCTCTTAGAAGAAATCGCTACACAAACGCAAGGAAGATATTATCGAGCAACCAACGAAGAGTTACTAGAGCGTATCTATGAAGAGATCAACCAGTTAGAAAAAACAGAAATCGAAGTAAACGTATTCAATCGTTATACAGAGAAGTTTAGATTGTTTTTGATGATTGGGTTTTTGTTGCTTGGCTTTGAGTGGTTACTTAAGTATTTGGTTTTGCGGGTTATACCTTAGGTTTTGGAATAGATATTTTTAATAAGAGTCTTATATTTTTTGTCAATTTATTGAAAGAGGATATTATCAACTTTTGTATTATTATTTTAAGATATGAGTATTTGTAAATGTATAAAAGTGATAATTGGAAAGAACAAGTATTTAAATTGTTCTATATCTTTAAGCACTTTAATACAATCGTCTAAAGTCAAAAAAGAATCGTAAGTCAAAGAGAGGAAAGTAATCTTGTTAAATAATTAATCGTATGAAATTATTATCTCTATTAAAAAGCCTATTTATTGTAATTTTCTGCTTATGGACATGGTCAATTTCATGTCAAGAAATAACCAATGACATTGGAATTTCTGCGATAGCATCTCTTGACTACGGCCACATCAAAAAAAATGACAAAGGTGAATATTTTATATTGATGGAAACCACAAGAAGCGAAATAGAAGTTGGATCAGAAACTATTTTAATTGAGGACTTTCCATTAGAATATGGCGAACAAGGTCTCGCTAAACAAGTTCTGATAAAATTAAACCCAAAGTTTGAATTAGAAAATTATGTTCTTTTAGTTGGAAGAATGGGGGAAAAAGATTTTTGCTTATCAAACGATAGAGTTTTTGTTGGGTTTACGAGGAGCGGAAATTATTATTTCATGGCTAATGATGTTGTATTAACTCCAAATACAAGCCATAGAGGAATTGTCTTAGAATACGATCATGACTTAAACTATATTGATACTCCTTTTACCATACAACAACCTATCGAACATGTATCTGCTTATGGTGATTCTACACTTTATGTAAATGCATTATTAGATGGCAGAGATACAATGGTATTTAATCAAGATACCCTTACCCATTATGATTATCAGGGTACGACATATTCAACGACTAATACCGTAATTAATTACAATTATAAAGCGAAAAAAGTAGACCACTTTTGGAAGTTTGGAACAGCCTCTTATGATTACACCAATGAGATGGCTTGTGACTCAAACGGAGATATAATTTTAACTGGATATATGGATGGTGTTTATATCACTTTTGACAATCAAGATACGATATTAGATTATTCTGGTGTATTCTTAGTAAAATATAAACCTGATGGTACACTTGATTGGTACAATTTAAATGAGACGGCAGAGGCACAATCAAGATGGTTAAAGGTCTTGGATGATAATATTTATGTTATTTACAATTTTAGTCGAACATTAAATTTAGATGGTAATCCTATCAATACATGGGTAAGTGAAGATTTTGAATCTGTAGGCAATAATAAAGCATTGGTTAAATATGATATTGAAGGAAATCATCTATGGACATATATTCCAAGAGGTATGAATATGAGTAATCTTATATATGAGTTTGAAAATAAGAACGATACTTTAGAAGTGCTTGGTTTTGTAGATAAAAGTGACAGTCTTTATATTCAAGATGATTTATATCTTGATCTAAGTTGGGCTCCTTCAACTATTTTTGTTGATAATATGACTGGAGAAGAATTAGGTGGTCATATTGATACCAGTCATACCTTTAGCCTTACCGAACATTATTATGTTAATTATGTAGAAAAAAGTGAAGAAGGCAACCGAGAGGTAAGAAATTACAGAATTAGAAATTCAGTATATGATTTTTTTGGACAAGAATTTGTTAGTGAGGATGGTTCATCAGAATTTTTGATAGAACTTAATGGAGAAGTCGTTTCGAACACAAAAAATCTTAAGAAATCCAAAGAACTTTTTTCTCTTTTTCCAAACCCAATTCTTAGTAATGAATTATTACAGCTTGAATTATCAGATGTCATTAAAGGCGAGTTAACTGTATACAGCCAATTGGGAGAACAAGTGCTATCTCAATCGATTAGAGAATCTGTTACTTCATTATCCATAGAAACCAAAGGATTGAATCCTGGGCCTTATTTGGTTCACCTAATCTCAGAAGGCCATTATCAATCTCAATTGGTGTTAATCAAATAAATAGATATTTTAGTTTAGTCAATTAATTGCTTTAATCTGTATAACTTGATTTGTACAGATTATGTACGTACATTTATGATAAAATTCAATAAAATGCTAACCATTGAGCAACTTACA
>JAHDBF010000092.1 GCA_020630525.1 Saprospiraceae bacterium | reverse complement strand
TTAAATCTAATTCAACTTTAAGATACTTTCCTGTATGGTTATTTTTCTTTTTTGCCAATTGTTCTGGTGTTCCACTAAAGACAATTTGACCACCTTTAGTTCCACCATCTGGTCCAACATCAATGATGTGATCAGCCACTTTTATGACATCCATGTTGTGCTCGATGACCAAGACAGTATTTCCTTTTTCTACCAATTTATCCAATACATTGATAAGGTGTTTTATGTCTTCAAAATGTAAACCAGTTGTTGGTTCGTCAAGAATGTATAAAGTATTTCCAGTATCTTTTTTTGACAATTCTTCGGCGAGTTTTACTCTTTGTGCTTCTCCACCTGATAACGTTGTAGCTTGCTGACCTAATGTTATATATCCTAATCCAACACTTTGAAGCGTTTTTAATTTTCTGTGGATTTTAGGAATGCTAGCAAAGAATTCTACCGCTTCATCTACTGCCATTTTTAAGATGTCAGAAATTGATTTTCCTTTGAATAATATTTCTAAAGTTTCTCGATTATAACGCTTGCCTAAACACTCTTCGCACTCAACCAATACGTCAGGCAGGAAATTCATTTCTATGACACGCATTCCACCACCTTTACAAGTTTCACATCTTCCACCTTTTACGTTAAACGAAAATCTTCCGATCTTATAGCCACGTATTTTTGATTCTGGAATGTCTCCATATAATTTTCTAATATCAGTGAATACATTAGTGTATGTAGCAGGATTAGATCTTGGTGTTCTACCGATTGGGCTTTGGTCGATTTCGATCACCTTGTCTATATGCTCTAGTCCTTTGATGGATTTGTAAGGTAACGCATTTTTGGAATTTCTATAATAATGTCTTCTTAGGATAGTATATAATGTGTCATTAATCAATGTAGATTTTCCTGATCCAGAAACTCCAGTAACGCAGCAGTATGTGCCGAGTGGAATAGTTAAGTCTACGTCCTGAAGATTGTTTCCAGTGGCTCCTTTTAATTCTAGTTTTTTCCCATTTCCTTTTCTTCGGACTTTAGGCACTTCTATTTGCACTTTATTGCTAAGGTAAGAAGCGGTAATTCCATTGGATTGTAAAAATTCTTTTGGTGTTCCTTCTGCAACGATTTCTCCTCCGTGTTTCCCCGCACCTGGTCCTAAGTCGATGATGTAGTCAGCAGCTAGCATTATGTCTTTGTCGTGCTCAACCACAAGTACCGTATTGCCAATATCCGTTAACCCTTTTAATGCGTGGATAAGTTGATGATTGTCCCGCTGATGCAATCCTATACTAGGCTCATCCAAAATATATGTTATCCCTGTCAATTGTGAACCAATCTGTGTCGCCAGTCTAGTACGCTGAGATTCTCCTCCTGACAATGTTCTGGTGGGACGATTGAGATGTAGATAATGCAAACCCACATTCAATAAAAAACCAACACGTTCATTGATTTCTTTTAGTACATCTTTGGCGATGGCTTGTTGTTCTTTGTTTAGTTTTTTATGTAAAGATGATGTCCATTTCCCCAAAGTTTCTAAATCCATTGTTGCCAATTCTCCAATGTTTTTATTACCAAGCTTGTAATGCAGGGATTCTTTTTTTAGCCGCAAACCATCACACTCTGGACATTTTACTATTTGCATAAATGCTGCTGCCCAATTTCTTATTTTTTCACTTGTTGTTGTATCGTACCATTTTTCTAGCATATTCATGATGCCATCTTCCGCTAGATTATATGCAAATTCATAACTGCCAGCAAGTGGATCAGTGCCGAGAATGGGTTCTCCTCCTTGTAGAATGATATCCATCGCTTTTTGGGGAATATCTTTTATTGGAGTAGAAAAAGTGAATTTAAATTTTTTAGAAATTTTTCTTAATTGTTTAAAGGTATTATTGTCTCTGACTTCTCCAAAAGGAAGAATACCTTCATCGTTTATACTTTTAGTTTTATCAGGAATAATCTTATCGATATCCGCTTGAAATTTTTCGCCCAGTCCTCTACAAGTTGGACACGTTCCATAAGGAGAATTGAAAGAAAATGTATTTGGTGATGGCTCCTCGTATGCTATTCCAGAATCGAGACAAACTAGTTTTTTGCTAAACGGTCTTATCTCATTACTATCTACATCTTGGATAAGTAGAGTATCATTACCCATACTTAATGCCATCTGAATAGAGCGCGTAATCCGTTCTATTTTTTCTTCGTGCACATTAATTCTGTCAACTACGGTTTCTATATCGTGAGTAACGTATCTATCAAGTTTTAGTCCTGGAACAAGGTCTAATATTTTTCCATCTACCCTTACTTTAGTAAATCCCTTTTTTCTTGTCTGTTCAAATAGTTCCCTATAATGACCTTTTCTAGCTCTAATAATTGGCGCAAGAACAACAATCTTTTTACCATCATATTCTTTGAGTACATAATTGATGATCTGTGTTTCGCTAAACTTTACCATAGGTTTACCTGTCACATAACTGAATGCTTCTCCAGCCCTAGCATACAACAGTCTTAAGAAGTCATATACTTCCGTAGTTGTGCCTACTGTAGATCTTGGGTTCCATGCTGTGGTTTTTTGCTCTATAGAAATCACTGGGCTAAGACCATCTATTTTTTCTACATCGGGTCTATCCATTGATCCTAGGAACTGTCTTGCATAAGCAGAAAATGTCTCCATATATCTACGTTGACCCTCCGCGTATATGGTGTTAAATGCCAATGATGATTTACCACTTCCACTAAGACCAGTGATTACCACTAGTTTATCTTTTGGGATATTTACACTGATTTCTTTTAGGTTGTTTTCATTTGCTCCGACAACCTCAATATGCTCGTCTGATATTTTATTTCTTCTTTTCATAATAACTACTTATCTAAAATATCTTTTAAGAAATATCCTGTATGTGAATCTTTTACTGAGGTGATTTTTTCTGGTTCTCCTTGATAGACAATGTTGCCTCCACCTTTGCCACCATCTGGACCTAGATCTATGATCCAATCTGCAGATTTTATGATTTCCATATTGTGTTCTATTACGACAACGGTGTGTCCTTTTTCCACCAATGATTGCAATGCAGTTAATAACTTATTTATGTCATCAAAGTGTAAACCAGTAGTAGGTTCATCAAAGATGAAAAATATGCTATCGCTCCCTGCTTCTTTGCCAAGATAGGAAGCTAGTTTTACCCTTTGTGCTTCTCCACCAGACAATGAATTAGAGGCTTGCCCCAATTGCACATAACCCAAACCTACATCATCTAGAGGTTTGATTTTATTTAAAATATCTTTCTTCTCTTCAAAAAATTCTAGTGCATCTGTAATCGTCATATTTAAGACGTCAATGATGCTTTTGTCTTTGTATTTTACTTCTAATATTTCTCGCTTAAATCTATTCCCGTTACAATCTTCACAGGTCAGTTTTACATCTGCAAGGAATTGCATTTCTACTGTTATTTCTCCTTCGCCTTGACATTTTTCACACCGACCTGCATCAACGTTAAAAGAAAAATGTTTTGCTTCAAATCCTCTGATTTTAGATAGCTGTTGATTGCTATACAGTTTTCTTATGGAGTCATAAGCTTTAACATAAGTAACGGGATTTGATCGCGAGGATTTTCCGATGGGGTTTTGAGAAATCATTTCAACAGATTTCACGAGCTTAAATGGTCCTTTGATTTCCTTTACTTTGCCTAACTTGACAGTATATGGTTCATCAATTTCTTTTTTTAATCCTGGAACAAGAATATGTTTAACTAATGTCGTTTTCCCTGATCCACTTACTCCAGAAATAACAGTGAACGCATGCAAAGGAATCTTGACAGATACATCCTTTAGGTTATGTTGATTTGCGCCAATAATTTCTATAAAGTTGTTAACCTTCCTTCTGGTTTTAGGTACTTCTATTTTCTTCTTTCCAGTTAGGTATTCTATAGTTAAGCTGTTTTTTGCTTTCTTAGGAAAATCTTTAAAAGTACCGTTAAATACAACTTCACCACCATGACTTCCTGCTCTTGGCCCAATGTCAAGAATGTGATCTGCATTTCTAATGACGGCTTCTTCGTGCTCAATAACGATCACTGTATTATTAAGGTCCCTTAAGTTTTCTAATACAGTTACTAATTTTTCTGTATCTTTTGGATGCAAGCCAATACTTGGTTCGTCCAAAATATAAAGCGAGTTGGTAAGATTACTTCCTAATGTTCTGGTAAGATTAATCCTTTGTGTTTCTCCACCAGATAGGGTAGAAGAGATTCTATTGATATTTAAATAACCGAGACCTACATCTAGCATTGTTTGTAGACGATTATTTATTTCTAGTAATATTCTTGAAGCAATGGTTTTATCATGTTTTGATAGTTTAAGTTTTTTAAATAATTGTTGTAACTCATCTATCGGTAACCAGATTAATTCGTCAATAGTATGTCCATCTATCTGCACATAAAATGCTTCCTTTCTTAATCTTGCGCCCTCGCATTCTGGACAGTTGGTTCTACCTCTAAATCTAGCAATAATAATCCTGTTTTGGATTTTATACATTTTGGATTGTAGAGACTCGAAGTATCCGTTTATACCTGCAAATTCTGAAGCCCCATTCCAAATGATTCTTTTTTGTTCTTTAGTTAAATCTTTATAAGGTTTATGTATTGGAATATCTAGTGATTCTGACTTCATAATAAGCAGATTTTTCCATGCAATTCCTTTTTCACCATTCCAGCATGTTATTGCTCCCTCGTAAATAGATAGTCTGTCATTAGGAATTACTTTTTCTTCATCTATTCCCAATACTTTTCCGTAACCTTCACATTTTCTACATGCTCCATAAGGGTTGTTATAGTTAAACAATTGGTGTGAAGGTGCTAAGAATTCGATACCATCCAATTCAAACCTATTGTTAAACCCTTTCCATTTTCCATTCTCATCTTGAATGATGCATTCGCCGAGACTTTCATCAAAAGAAGTTTGGATAGAATCTGCAATTCTTTTCCAATTTTCTTCTTCTTCAGAAATAACAAACCTATCTATGATGATGGCACATTTTTCAAGGTTTAATTTTTCTAATTTGCTTTTTAATCTTTTGTCCTTTGAGCTTAATACATCTTCTATATATTTGGTTTCTCCATTGTCAATAAGTCTTGAATATCCTTTTTGGAGTAAAAGCGTTAGCTCATCCTTAAAAGTACGATCGCCATATTTTTTTTGAATAGGAATTAGTAAGATAATTTTAGTACCAACTTTTATTTTTTTCAAATGGTCGATGACATCAGAAACGGTATGTCTTTTTACTTCCTTTCCAGAAATTGGAGAAATTGTTTTACCAATTCTACTGTAAAGCAGACGCAAGTAATCGTAAATCTCTGTAAGTGATCCGACCGTAGATCTTGAGTTTGATGTACTTACTTTTTGTTCGATTGCAATGGCTGGACTGATGCCTTTTATAAAATCGACTTCTGGCTTTTTCATTCTGGATAAAAATTGCCGAGCATAAGAGGATAAGCTTTCTACATATCGTCTTTGGCCTTCAGCGTATAATGTATCCATTATTAGAGAAGATTTTCCAGAACCAGAAAGTCCAGTTACTACAATCAGTTTTCTTTTTGGAAGTAATACTTCAATGTCTTTTAGGTTGTTGGACTTTGCCCCTTTTATATGGATAAAGTCTTTGGGGGAGTATTTTGCGATTTTGGTATTTTTAGACATATAGATTGTAGAAAAACTTGCAATTTAATTGATTTTGATTGAATGTTAATGCGCTAATAATTAATTCATGAAAGTTTAATATTAACAAGTGCGCATTGAAAGAGTTGATTATTATATTTTAAATCGTTAAGTTTGTGTTAATAAGAGGTCATTTCCTTTATTGGCAAGGAAATTGAACCTTTATTTGTATAATATTTTATTCAACAAATTTTATCACTAAAAATTAAGCGTATTCGATAAGAACTTTACACTAACACATTTTTAACTTAGAAAACTATCTACAATGAGTGTAAAGAAGCTTAATGACAAGGAGTTAATATTACTCTATCTAAAAGGTGATGAAAATGCTTTCGCAGAACTTTTAGGGCGCCACAAGGACAAGATTTATACATCTATCTATCTTTTTGTTAAAGATCATGATCTGGCAGAGGATATTTTCCAAGATGTATTTATTAAAATCATCAATACCTTAAGAAAAGGTAAGTATAATCACGAAGGAAAATTTTTACAATGGGCAATGCGTATCTCGTATAACCTGTGCGTAGATCACTTTAGAAGACAAAAAAGAAGAACTAAGGTTTCTTCTTCTGAGACTTTCGATATTTTTGATGTATTAGAGTCAAAAGATGAGAATATGGAAGGAACGATGATTAGAAGCCAAAAGTACAAAATGGTAAAGGAGTTGGTAGATAAGTTGCCAGCAGAACAGCGGGAAGTAGTGATCTTGAGACACTATGCTGATATGAGTTTCAAAGAAATTTCGCAGTTGACAAGGGTAAGCATAAATACGGCATTGGGAAGAATGCGTTATGCATTAATTAATATGAGAAAAATGATAGAAAATAGAGAAGGAATGCTTCTCAGCTAATCAATATTTTAAACAAGCTACTTACACAAAATAAAGTTTAAAAATTCAAGAGGCATAGATGCTAAAAGCGTCTATGCCTCTTGAATTTTTAGCAATTAGAATTAATGGTATTAATGCGCTTCTAGCCAATTATTTCCTGTTCCCATTCCTACCAATATTGGTACTGATAAATCTGGCAATGCATTTATCATTTCTGTTTCTACCAGTTTTTTCATTTTTTCTAACTCAGGTTTATACACATCAAATACCAATTCATCATGTACTTGTAGAATCATTTTTGACTTGACCTTTTCTTCTTTCATCCTATGATGAATGTTTATCATGGCGATTTTGATCATATCAGCAGCGGTTCCTTGTACTGGTGTGTTTATTGCCATTCTTTCTGCATTACTTCTGATTAACCCATTTCTAGAGTTTATATCTCTGAGTGTTCTTTTTCTTCCCAACATGGTTTCTACATATCCTTTTTCTCTTGCTGAAGCTATGGTATCATCCATATACTTTTTAAGGTTGGCATAGGATTTAAAATATGCAGCTATTATTTCCGAAGCTTCTTTTCTAGAGATGTCTAACTGTCTCGATAAGTTAGTAGCTCCTGCGCCATAAGTGATTGAGAAGTTTACTGTTTTTGCATTTCTTCTTTGCTCATCTGTAACCTCATCATAGTCTACTTCAAAAACTTTTGCTGCGGTTGCTCGGTGAAAATCAAGACCATCTTTAAAAGCAGAAAGCATGGCTTCATCATTGCTTATTTCTGCGATTAGTCTCAATTCTATTTGTGAATAATCTGCAGCAAATAAGATATGGTCTTTATCTCTTGGGATAAATGCTTTTCTGATTTCACGTCCTTCTTCATTTTTGATTGGAATATTTTGAAGGTTTGGGTTTTCAGATGACAATCTACCTGTTGCTGCTCTAGCCTGATTGTAATTGGTATGGACTCTTCCCGTTTTCTTATTTACCATTAAAGGCAAAGTGTCAACATAAGTTGATTTTAATTTAGACAGTTTTCTAAACTTAAGTATGTCTTTTATTATGTCGTGATTAACCGCAAGTTCTTCTAGTTTTGTTACATCTGTGGAATATTGACCTGAAGCAGTTTTTCTCCAGCGATAAGGTATTTTTAATTTATCGAATAAGACTTCACCAACTTGTTTTGGACTGGCAATATTAAAGTTTACGCCAGCTTTATTATAAATTTCTTTTTCTTGTTCCAATATCCATTCACCTAGTGTAACTGAATATTTGTTTAAAAACTCACTATCGAGATTTACACCTTCAAACTCTATAGCAGCTAAAACATCAACCAGCGGTTCCTCCACTTTTTTGTAGATATCGACTAGATTTTTTTCTTTTAATATGTCTTCAATAGGTTTTTTAAGTTGTAAGGTTAGGTCGGCATCTTCCCCAGCATATTCACTTACTTTCTCAACTGCTATGTCTCTCATCGACAATTGGTTTTTGCCTTTTTTGCCGATGAGACTTTCAATAGGAACCATCTTATAATCTAAGTAAGATTCTGTTAATAAATCTAGTTTATGACGCATATCTGGTTCGATCAGATAATGGGCAATCATCGTATCAAAATAACTTCCAGCGATGGTTACATCATACCATTTCATCATCAAGATGTCGTACTTGATGTTCTGTCCTATTTTTTCTATTTGAGGATTTTCTAAAACAGCTTTAAATATTTTTACTCGTGCTAAAGCCTCTTTTTTATTTTCGGAAACGGGAACATAATAAGCTTCTCCTTTTTTTATTGCAAAAGCCAATCCTACTAATTCGGCAGCATTGGCATCAATGCCTGTAGTTTCTGTATCAAAGCTGATGACTTTTTGTTTAGCCAATTTTTCTGCTAGTTCCTTACAAGCTTTTTCGGTATCGATGAGGTGATAAGTATGCTTAGTATTTTCTAGATTATTTTTTGCTACAGCATAGGTATCTTGTTTTTTCTCGATTGGAATATTTTCGTCTTTATTGCTACTTGCGAATAAGTTTCCTTGTTCAGACTTGCTTTCAGAATCAGATTCTCCCAATACTTTTTTAGCTAAAGTTCTGAATTCTAATTCTCTGAATATTTCTACTAATTTTTCCTTATCAAAAGGATCAATTTTATAGGCATTGGCATCAAATTGGATGGGAACGTCAAGTTTTATAGTAGCCAATCTCTTAGATAATCTTCCTTGTTCGGCAAAAGCGATTACCTTTTCTTGTTGCTTACCTTTAAGTTTATCTGTATTCTCTAAGAGGCCTTCTAGTGAATCATAAAGAGCCAATAATTTGATTGCCGTTTTAGCTCCAATGCCAGGTATTCCAGGGATATTGTCTACACTATCTCCTTGCATGCCTAGTATGTCAATGACTTGCTCCACTCTTGATATTTGCCATTTTTCGAGAATCTCTGGTACACCGAGAATCTCAATACCATTGCCTTGTCTAGAAGGTTTGTACATGAATATGTTTTCACTAACTAGCTGAGCATAATCTTTATCCGGCGTAACCATATACACTTTA
Organism: Saprospiraceae bacterium; assembly: GCA_020630525.1. GTDB lineage: Bacteria > Bacteroidota > Bacteroidia > Chitinophagales > Saprospiraceae > JAHDBF01. The sequence goes on along the minus strand of JAHDBF010000092.1, from coordinate 5,607 downwards.
AATCCTTCTTTTTCAGCTTGCTTTGCCAATGTACCGATCGTGTCGTCAGCTTCATAATTGTCCACGGTAACTATTGGGATATTCATCGCTTCTACTATCTTTTTGATAATAGGAAATGATTCTGTAATTACTTCTGGTGTTTCTTGCCTATTGGCTTTGTATTCTGGAAATTCTTTATGTCTAAACACTTTTCCTTTTGGATCAAAAGCAACAGCAATATGAGTAGGATTTTGAGAATGCATTAAGTCCATTAATGTTCTGGTGAATCCTGAAATTGCAGAAGTATTTACTCCCTTTGAATTGATCAGTGGTCTATTGATAAAAGCAAAGTATGCTCTATACACTAATGCGTGCCCATCAAGTAGGAAAAGTTTTTTCTCAGACATGGTTTTTATTTAGAATGGGAAAATAAAAAAGCCTGCTCAAATAGAGCAGGCTTCACAAATATATTTTTAAATAATATTCTTTTGCTAATTATAGCGTGTATGATAATCCTAAAGAATAAAATACTTGAAGATCGTCAGGGATACTTGATAAATCGAAAGTACTTTTATCTTTTGTATATGTTTCGAATTCGCCTTGACCAGCAATCTGCTTGTCTTGTCTTAGTCCAATATTGAATCCAACTCCAATACCTTTAAAGATATTCGTAGAGAAACTGTTTAACCAAGTCCAGTTAAATAAATCACCTGCTCCTAAAGCAATTGCATCACTGCTATCTTCTACAACACTTAAATCATATTCAGCTCTTAAATCTCCTCTGTCAAAATTGTTAGTTACCTCATGCTGATTAAATGTAGCATCACCTGAACCGTAAGGAATAAATGCACTTAAGTTAGTACTCCAAGACACTCCTTTGATAATGTTAGCAGCATATGTAACACCTACTTTAGCACCTAAAGATGATACTAAATCTCCTGGCCAGTTTTTCTCATATCCGATTGGGTGAATAACTACTACCATGTTATCTATAGGTAACCAAGTCGCACCAGCAGATAAAGTTAATTTACCTGGCTTGTTAAGGTTTAAGATTGTAGAAGTGTATTTTCCTTCTGCAGAAATAGCCCATTTTGGAGCCAATTTGTAACCACCTAATGAAGTGATGTCTAAGGCATCATTTGTTGCTTTTACTTTATTTCCTGCAACATCATCGTCAAAAGTTGTATTTAAAGTAGTATTTGTTCTTCTAAGGTTTGCAGTTAATAAGTTTCTCCAGAAGAATTTTTCTTTGTTTAAATTAGCAAATGCAGATGCAGAAATACCATAAGCATTTGATTGCGAATTAGGTGCAGGGATTGCAAACCAGTTACTGTTAGAGTTAAGGTCTAGACCTAAGATTCCAACACCACCATAAGTCCATCCTGGAAATTCTTTAATTTGTTTGTCGATTGCATCAACTTCTGCTTGAGCAGCAGCAGCGATAGCTTCTTTCTCCGCTTTCATCGCTTTTAAAGCATCTATTGATAGATCTTCTTGAGCATTCATAAAACCGATTGCACCGAAAACCATCAAACACGTTAAAACCAAATTTTTCATAATTAATTAGTATTTGTTTATTTAATGTTTTAATTATTATTTCAATATTTCAAATGTGTCCGAAGTCATCTTACTTAGAGGCACATATACTTTAGACTCATTTTTTGTAAAAATGGTCATAGCTGACTTGTCAATATTTATAATTTCTCCTTCAATTCCATCAATTTTAACTTTATCGCCTATGTTTATTTTGTTATTAGAATACATAGAACCGATAAAATTTGCCATTACGGTTTTAGATGCGAGTCCATATCCTATCGAAAATGCGAATATGATTCCAGCTATTAAAATTGATATATTTTGACCTAAAAAGTCCGTGTTTATTGAGGCTTGAGACAATGCACTTACAATAATATTGACCAACATAAAGTAAAACAAGAAGGAAGAAATCAATCTTGCAGAAGGAATTCCAAATGATGCAAGTGCTGTATACGCAATTGTTCGAATCATTTCCGAAAAAATAAATCCAATAACTAAAATAATTCCAGCGACGATCAAATTTGGCAGAAATTCGATGATGCTAGTCATTAAATTGGATACTTCTGGGATATTTAATGCGCTGGTTGCAGCAATGATAAATACTAGGAAAATTACGTAGTAAAGAATCTTAGCAATAACAGCACTAAATTTTATTTCTATATCGGCTTTGCTGATAAGCTCAATCTCGTTAAGTTTTTCTCCAATTTTGTCAATACCAACAGTTTCTAATGCTTTTTGAACTATTCTTTTGACGATTTTTGCAATAATGAATCCAATAATTAGGAGGATTATTGCAATGATTAAATTGGGAATGCCGCTAACGAAGCTATTAAGAATGTCGGTAAAGATGGCTTTTAAGTCTATGTCCATAGTATGATATTGTTTTTATTGAGTTGAGAACCCAAGGAAGTTATTCTGCTGCTTCTAATTCTTCATCATCGACAGTTTCACCGCCACCAGCTAGTGCTACAAATACATCTGTCATTTTAGAAAAGTACAAATCAATAATATCTCCGAAAAACCTAAATGCTGAAGTTTCAGAATTTATTTTTTTCTTGATTAATGCTGACTTTTTTTCAAATTCAGCTTCTTGTTCTTTCTGCAGACTTTTAAAGCTATTTTCTTTCATTTGCGCTAATCTTCTTTATAAATCTCTTTGTAAGTCTTTCTAAATTTTTGTTTTGCACGTTTAATTTTCATTTTGACAGCACTTTCTGATTTTGCTATCATCTCACTAATTTCCTTAATAGACAATTCATCTTGATATTTCATCAAAAGGATTGATTTATCCATAGTTGGAATTTCTTCTAAAATTACTTTCAGTCTTTTTACTTTCATTTCTAAAAGAAAAGAATCATTTACGTCTTCTTCTTTATCGTGACTTCTAGAAATATCATCAACCAAAATACTTGGATCTTTCTTCTCTCTTCTTATTAAATCAATACAAAAATTGTATGTAATCGAATATATCCAAGTTGAAAATCTACTTTTTCCACTAAACTTTGAGAGATTTAGTAATATTTTCATAAAAATCTCCTGTGTAGCATCCGCGGCTTTCGCTTCATTTTTTAACAATGAAATAGACTTACCATATATTTTTCCAGAGTACCTTTTATATAAAACATCAAAATATGCTGAATTTTGAGTTTTTAGATACTCTTTTATAACATCCTCATCAGGCATAGTGCCTGGTATGTCTCTCGTTAGCAATGGAAATAATAAATTGATCAAAGTCTATATGTTAATAGATGATTTAATGTTAAGACGCTTAATATTCTGAAAGTTACATAAAATGTACCGTGTTAAAAAGAAAAAGAGGTAATGCAAATAAATTGACATTACCTCTTACTTAACCAAATGAAACCAAATTGCACAAAGCTGTGCAACTTAACAATAGTTCAAAGATAATATTTATATTTATACTTTGTCAAGTAATTTTAAATTTTTATGAAAAAAAATATAAAAAATATTCAATTCGCCCTTTTCTGCTTTCTTTTTACCTCAATTTTGAATGTAAATGGGCAAGAATCTGATCATGCCTTCTTTATAAAAGAGATTTATGACTACACATTAACCCAAAGTAAATGTTATGATAGACTCTATCATTTGTCTGAAAACATAGGAGGAAGACTTACTGGATCGAAAGAAGCTGCCCAAGCAGTAAATTATACTTTTAATGAACTTTCTATGGAAGGAGTTGATCGAGTATGGAAACAAGAATGTATGGTGCCGCACTGGACAAGAGATGAAGAAGCCAAAGTTTGGGTTTCTCATAATAATATGGAAGGTTCTTGGCATCAAATAGCAGCTACTGCTTTGGGTAATAGCATTGGTACTGAAGGAAAGTTGATCTCTGGTGAAATAATTGAAGTTTTTTCTTTGGATACACTTGAGATACTCGGAGAAGAAAACTTGAAAGATAAAATTGTATTTTTTAATAGACCACTGGATCCTAAAATCATTCATACTGGTTGGGCTTATGGCGGTGCTGTAGATCAGCGTGTGAGAGGTGCTGCCGAAGCTGGTAAATACGGAGCTAAAGCTGCATTAGTTAGATCCATGACAACTTTGATTGATTCAATACCACATACTGGAGTGAGTTCTTATGATGGTGTTGATGTCCAAATCCCAGGTATAGCCATCAGTACATTGGATGCAGAAAACCTCAGTAAAACCTTAAAAAATAACGGTTCTGCTTATGCAAGACTATCTGCCAAATGCGGAATGCAGCCTGATAAATTATCGCATAATGTTGTTGCAGAAATTAAAGGTTCTGAGTTTCCGGATGAAATTATTTTGGTGGGAGGACATTTAGATAGTTGGGATTTAGGTGGAGGTGCGCATGACGATGGAGCAGGTTGTATGCATTCTATTCAAGTTTTTGAAACATTATTGGCATTGGGCTATAAGCCAAAACGGACCTTGAGATGCGTGATGTTTATGAATGAAGAAAATGGATTGGCAGGTGGAAAGCGATATGCTGAAATATCAGATAGTTTAGGCGAGTATCATCTTGCAGCGATAGAATCGGATTTAGGTGGATTTACGCCTCGAGGATTTGGCTGTTCAGCAGAAGATGAGGTATTCAAGCCATTCTTGGCAGCTTTACAATCTTTTGAGACATATTTAGATCCTTTTGATTTGAGTATTAAATCTGGTGGTGGAGGAGCTGATATTAGCCCTTTAAAATCTCAAAAAGGATTATTGATTGGTTTTAGGCCTGACCCTCAAAGATATTTTGACATTCATCATACCGCAGAAGATCGGATAGATAAGGTAAATAAAAGAGAATTGGAGTTGGGCGCAGCTGCCATTACTTCTTTGGTATATTTGATAGATCAATATGGATTAGAGGGAATTAAGTAGTATTTTGGGCGTTCAATAAAATCACTATTGTTTTGAATCCAGAAAAGGTTAAGATAGCAGAACTTCAATTTAAGAAAATGATTGATGTTGCAGACATTAATGATAAAGTAGCTGAATTAGGGAAAAAGTTGGGAGAAGATTATGGTGGTGAAGTGCCTATACTTTTAAGTGTATTGAGTGGTTCATTTGTTTTTGTAGCAGATCTTATGCGTTCTATACCTATCCCTAATGAGATAATATTTGTCAGAGCAAAATCTTATGTTGGATTAGAGTCTACGGGAAATGTTCAGATAGAACAGTTGCCAGAAAAGCTTACAGGAAGAGATGTTATTATAGTAGAAGATATCATAGATACTGGACATACATTAGATGCGTTATTAAAGGCTTTGGCTCCAATGTCTCCTAAGTCAGTAAAAGTTGCCAGTTTTCTAAAAAAGCCAGAAGCATATGGTTATGATCATCCAGTAGACTATTGTTGTTTTGAAATACCAAATGATTTTGTAATTGGATATGGATTGGATTATAATCAACATGGAAGAGGTTTGTCATCGCTATATGTATTGGAAGAATCGCAGAGTTAAAAGGAAATAATTTTTTTTTATCAAATAGACTTTCCAATAATTATAAAAAGTTATACTTTTGCAATCCAAAATGACCCATAGTGTAATGGTAACACTACGGTTTTTGGTACCGTCATTCTAGGTTCGAGTCCTAGTGGGTCAACAA
>JAHDBF010000091.1:2291-14759 GCA_020630525.1 Saprospiraceae bacterium | reverse complement strand
AATGACGTCTATCTTACTTTTGTCCCAAATCAGCCTATTTCTCCATCTGAAATCACGCTTAAAACCTACTTTTCGTTTTTTGACGCTAATCTTACGCTTTTTGGTAAGATTTTAGCTTTATACGATTGAATAGATACACCCTTTTTATTGTCTTATATATAGAAAAGATATTAAAAAGGAATTGCCCAAAAAGAATCGTACATATTATTACTTAGCATTATTGCTTGGATTGATTTTCCATGCCAATACTTCCTTTTTCACTTTCGAAAAAACCTATGATGCTTTTGTACATATTTTCTTTGCACAACATTATGCGGAATCTTGGTTTAGTACATGGAGCTATAAATGGTACACAGGATTTGCAACGATAAGTTATCCACCATTGGTACATCAATCTATAGCCATATTTTCAAAATTTATCGGCTTGAAACTTGGCTTCCTGTTATGGTCTACGATAATGGTTTTGGTATATATCAGAGGTGTCTATAAGTTTTCTGAAATTTTGGTAGGCGAGAAGTATGCAGGTTATGCTGCATTGATGGCTCCTTTTGCACCATCGTTTGTAGAAGCATTGCATATTTTTGGGCAGTTGCCAAGTTTGACTGGAGTTGCTTTTTTATTAAACGCATTGCCTCAAGTATATAAGTGGTTTCGATTTTTGCGATATCGGTATTTATTTACAGGATTTTCTCTGTTGGCATGTACGACTTGTGCGCATCATGTAACTACCATTTTCGGAATGGTGTTTTTTATATTACCGATAATGGGATTAGCAGTGATTGATCGAGCATGTGATTTAAATGGAGTAAAGATTGATCGATTAAAACTACCGATGTTTTTAAAAGAAGTTTTTGTAGGCATTCCTAGAGCTATTGTTTTTGGAATGACAGTAATTGCTATAACATTGACTTTTGTTTTTCCTTATTGGTATTGGTCTGCAACAGATCCTATCAATCAGATAAGTATTCCTCATGGCAGCAGAGATTCTTTTATAGAAGTGATGTCAAGTGGATTGGTGTTTTTTGCTATTCCTTGGTGTATATTACTTTTGGCATTACCTTTTATTTTTCAAAAAATGTTTTCTAAACGATTAATATTTTTTGGACTTTCTTTTTCATTAGCGTTTGTATTAGGGACTGGAGGCACTACTCCAATACCGATTTTATTACTTGGAGAAAATGCATTCAATATTCTAACTTTAGATAGATTTACTTTTTGGGCATCAATAATGGCATTGCCATTTTGGGGCGTTTTCATTTTTGAACTGTCAGAAGGCAGCCTTAAAAAATATATCATTGATCGCACCAATAAGCTTTCTCATACCTTTGTATTTTCTTTTGTATTTGCGATCATTATTATATGTAATATTCTTATTGCGAACATTGGATTTTTTAAATCAACACAACCTGACAAAATAGATATTGATCCAATAGTAAAGTTTTTAGAGATGGACCAGCATGACAACTGGAGATATCTTACCCTAGGTTTTGGAGATCAGATGGCTTGGTTATCTGCCAATACAAAAGCACTTTCTGTAGATGGCAATTATCATTCTGCAAGACGACTTCCAGAGATGACAGTGCGTGCGGTGGAGAGATTAGAAAATGCAAAGTATAGTGGTATGTCTGGATTGACTGCATTGCAACAATTTATTTCTAATGCAGATAAGTTTAATCTAAAATATATATTCTCAAACGATAAATTTTACGAACCTATCTTATATTTTTCCGGTTGGTCTAAAGTCAGAAAATTAGATAATAACATAGACATTTGGGAAAAGAAAGATGTTGCTCCGTTGCCCAAATTACTTCCTTACAAATCTATCCCAAAGTATCAATCTATAATGTGGGGCATTCTGCCAATTGCTTCTCTGGTAATTCTGTTTTTGGTTTGTATTTTTAGAAAAGTATATAACTTAAAAGAAGATAGACTAGTCGATGATATTGATAACTCAAGCCAAAACTGGCATTTCCATATTACATGGATGTTTGTTTTATTTTTTGGGATAATGTTTTTTTTAATTAAATCTGCGCAAGTTTATGGTGAGCAAAATTCAAAAGATAATGTTGTTAATGCTTATTTTAATGCGCTTGATTTTAAAGAATTTTCAAAAGCATATACTTTCTTTCATCATAACAATAAGCCAGAATTAGAAGAGTATCTTATACAACTTTCTCTTGAAGATGGAATGCTTGCCTCGTATACCAAATTAAAAAATCTAGAGATAAGTTATACCGAAACGATAGAGTCAAAAACATTCGCACATATAAAAGCAAATTGGGATTCTTCAGTAAAATCTTATACCTCTTATCATAGTTTTGAATTGGTCAAGGAAGCTGAAAAATGGTTTATTAATTACCCGTATGAAAAATCTATTATTCCTCCAAATCAATATTTTAATACTCCTTCTATAGATTGGAAAAACCAAGGCAGAAGATCTGTTGTTATAGATCAAACAGATCGACGTGATGAATTAGATAGACCAGAAGTTTTTATTTCTGAAGCCAATCTAATTAGAAAGGACACTGCAATTTACTTAGTAGGTATGATCGTAAATACGGATAACGTACCTGCGTATATTACGATAAATGGTGTTTTGCTAGATGAGAATAATGATAAAATCCTCGATTATAATTGCAGGGATATTGCAAAATTTAGATTAATGCCAAAGGAGTCAACTCCATTCAGAATTGATTTTCAAGACGCATATAAACAGACTTTTATTTTCAATGAGTCTAATGCTATAAAATTGGAAGATCCATCTGGTTTTTTATTAAATGTTAAATCAATGGTTACAGATGAGCAAATGTATACGCACTATGGAATTAATAATATTAAATTATCAGATGACAGCATAAGTGGAGAATTAATAAATTCAGGAACTAAAGAAATAAGTATTCCTCAGATTTTAACTACATACTATAATCATGATCAAAAATTGATTTGGGTGGAACCAAAATATTTGGATTCTGGAGTAAGGCCACAACGTTCAAAATCTTTTGAGTTTGCAAATGAAGATCTTAGTGATAAAAAAATAATTGCAGAAGGCCTTTCTGAAAATCTATTTATAAATGGTATTTCCAGAGATTTTATGAATAGTTATATTGAGGTAGATAGATTAAAGTCTAGAGAAAATCTTAAAGTGAGAATTTTTGTTAACCCATTTGTTCCAACAAAATAGATGGAAAAACTAATATACATATTGAGCATTATTATTTTAAGTTCTTGTTTAAACAATGATGAAGTAAGAATGCATCGCAATGATCCAAATTGTAAAATCGAGATTAATGCCACAAAAATTGTTTCTGGTAATCAGTTGAGCGGAAAAATTACTGGCAATAACGCTGGTAGTATGCGTCTTAATTTGGAAGGTTTATTTTCTAACTCGGATATTAAGATTAATAACGGTACATTTTTGTTAGATTCTAAGTACACGACTGTTGCAGGTGTGTATACTTTGTCACTTTATGATGATCTGAGATTGGTTGATTCAAAAAAAATAAATATTATCGCTGGCGATGCCTATGATGCAATACCCTCGTTTTTGGGACCTAAGAAAATACCCTCTAATAATCGAAAAGAATCAATGATTGTCTATGTCCCAGAAGATAAACTTGGAAATCCAGTTGCTGATTATACGCCGATAAAATTGGCATCGAGAATTAAAAATAGAAATGACAACAATACGAAAACAACCAAAAACCTATTGGTGTATGAATTAATAAATGCACAGAATGAAATGGGAAATTTAATTTTAGGTGCTGAGGTAGAATTATCACATTCGCCAGAATCAGTATTAGTAATAGATCAATCTTGGGTAAATTCATTTTCGATTAAAATAGTCGAACATCATCCTGTTGCAGATTATAGCAAATTTGTACTATTAAAATCGAATGTAGTAAAAGATGAGAATGGAAATATTGTCCCTAACGGTACGCTAGTAAGTTGGAATATTTATAGTAGTAATAGATTGATAGGAAGCTATTCTTCTTTTACAATAAATGGTGTTGCAGAAGTATATGTTCAGAATCCAAGAGCTGCCGCGAATTGGACAATATCTGCAAGTTCTTTAGGAGCGCGCTCAGAGAACAGTATTTCTTTAAATTTTAATAAGGCAGTAGATGGTTTTACTTTATTAAAAAATAAAAATGGATTTACCATTGGGCCTGTTTATGGAGCATTAGGACAATTGATTCATGATGGTTTTCCAATAGATTTAAAGATAAAAATCAAAGATCGCATTATCAAAAAGGAATCTGTGTTGTTGAATGGTAAATATGTTTATACATTGCCTAAAGAATTTGTAGATCAAGACATTCAGCTATTGGTTGAGATCGGTGGTGTTCAAAAAAAATGGAATTTGAAGTGGGAAAGGTAATTAGAAATAAATATCATTTTTTTAATGCAGTACTATTTTTGGTGACTATACTTTTAATAGTATTAGCCATATTTAAGTTTGTCAATGCAGTCAGCCCAAAAACCCAATCTAAAATTATTTTTAATGAATATAATCACTCAAAAAAAAGCTCATTCGCAAAGGTGAATTGGTATAACGATCAGGGGACACTGTATGGTGATATAGATAAATACTTAAAGGCTAATATTATAGAATCATATCTTGATGTTTGGGATTTGATAAATTACGGAATTAAAACTAAAGATGCTTATGGTTATGAAGATTTGTTTGAACCAAAGTTGGCTAAGCAATTAATGGAGTTTGTACCATCCAACAAAGACTTCATGTTGGAACGTCAAAACTTGGAGCATAATATTCACTTTAACTTTTTAAGTATTGATAGAAGTATGATTTCTTTTACTGACGAAAGAATAATTATTGCTTCGCAACATATTGATGGAAAACGAAAGTCTATTATAAAATACGACACTTTGGCTGTCCAAGTTTTAATGAATTTGATCGATGGACGTTGGAAAATTTATAAGTTTAAATCAATTGATCCTGTTCATGAAGTTGAAATTGCTAAGAGCAGAGAACCATTAAAATTACAAAATGATATAGTAGGTATAAACTACTATCCAAGGGCAAATCCTTGGCATGAGATGTGGTCGAAGTTTAGCATCGATACAACTGTCCGAGACTTTAAAATTATTAAAGAATTGGACTACAATACTATTAGGATTTTTATTCCTTATTCAACTTTTGGAGGTGGAAATGTCACTGATGAAATGCTTGTAAATTTGGAAAGATTATTAGACATTGCAGATGAAAATCACTTAAAGATAATGCCAACTCTTTTTGATTTTCCTAATGGATATAGCATTAATGAGTTTCCCGCATATGCCAAACATTTGGAGAGAATTATTTCTAAAGTAGGAAATCATCCATCTATCATCGCATGGGATATAAAGAATGAACCAGATTTGGATTTTGATAACTATGGACGAGAAAATGTTTTGGGATTTTTGGATTTTATTATTGACAAGTTCAAAAGATTTGATGTTAATACTCCGATAACGGTAGGCTGGTCTGATGCAGACAGCGCACATTTATTGCATGATAAATTAGATTTTGTTTCTTTCCATTATTACAAAGAACCAAGTGAGCTGGGGAAAACATTCCGTGACCTAAGCGCTTCTATTGGCTATAAAGATATAGTATTGAGTGAGTATGGAGTACATACTTCGAATGCTTTATTCGCATTTGGTTCGCATTCAAAATATAGTCAGAAAAAAATCATTAATACATTAGAAAATAGTATCAATGAGATTGGCTTGCGACATAGTATTCGATGGTGCTTTAGTGACTTTTTACAGATTCCTGATAAGGTTATGGAAAATTCTAGAAATATAAAATTAATCCAATCTAGTTACGGAGTACTTGACAATACCTTAGAAAGAAAATCATATTTATTACCAGAATCTTCTTTAGGATTTTTAGATAAGGTTAATTACAATTATATCAGTATTTTGCTTTTAGGTTTGCTATACTGTACACTGTTGCTTATAGGTTTTATTAGTATTATAAAAACAAAATTTTGAGAATAATATCGTCATTTATAATTTATATTTTAGCACTTAGTTTTATCGTCGCACAAGTCGATTACTCCGCCGGATTCAAATTATTAGAAGAGGGAAAATTTTCTGAAGCGGAGTCCTTTTTTAAACCTTATTATTTAGATACTCCAGAAGAGAAAACGGTATTGATATGTTATGGTAGGGCATTGGGTTTGTCTTCTGATCCTGATGGAGCAGTGCAAATATTTAAAAGTGGTCTTGATCGCTATGAGGATGATCTAGAGATTAATTTAAATTTGGCAGAAGCTTACATGTGGTCCAAAAACACAAGTCTAGCCATAGTTTTATATCGTAAATTAGTAGATCAAAATAAGACAAACTTTACAGCTAGACTCGGTTATGCAAATGCTTTAAATGAAAATGGACAAGCAGAACAAGCACTTTCGCAAGTGAACATCGCATTAGGAATTGAAAAAGATAATCCATCTGCATTAAATTCTAAAAAGTATATTCTTCTCGCTCTGGTAGAGAGATTTAAAATGGACGGAAATATAAATGCAGCGTCAGCTTATATTGATACCTTATCCTATATTTTTGGCGACGATGATCCAATATTGATTTCAAAGGCTTCTTTAGAATTAATGAAGGACAATCCTAGAATAGCTAAAAGATTTTATAAAAAGATTTCTGATGCAAACAGATTAGAATCATTAAAGGGAATTTCGTATGCACAGTCTTTACAAGGCAGAAATTGGAAAGCGGTCAAGCAAGCATATCGTCTTTTTAATGATTCTATTTATAATCAAAACCTTAATCCTGATTATAATATTTTTTTAATTAATAATCTTGCAAGTGCAGGGAAATTAAGAGATGCATTGGACTGGTATGATGGTCTTGATGGTGATTCTTTTTCAGACAATAAATTAGATTATGTCATGCCTAGATTAAATGTTTGGGAAGGCTACTATGAAGAAGGATTGTCTGAATATGAAGAATTAGATTCTGTACATAATATGACTTATGTTTCATTGATGGGACAAATGGAAGCATATTGGGCGCAAAAAAAATATAAAAAAGCAATTTCTATTTTAGACGAAGCAAGTTTTGTATTTCCAAATAAAAATTTTGAAATAAAGCGTGTAGAAGATAAAATCAATAATCAACGTGCAGCGTACCTTAATACCGTTGGGAAGTATTCTTGGGATATTGCAGATGATGCATCCTATACTACTTTACTTCATTATGGTTTTAAAAAAAGTAAATTATTAGAACCATTTATACATGCGAAGTATCGATATTTAATTAATAGTGTGGATAGATTTACTGATTTGTTTTCGGCAAATACAGGTTCTCTTATTCGATTTGGAAATGTAGTCGCTATGCAATTAAGCGGAGGAATTTCTATTTCTCAATTTACCATAGATTCTGCGGATAATGAATATTTATTCAATTATGAATTTGGGTTTCATGTTACACCTAATAAGTATAATAAATTTATTGCGTTGGCTAATAACGGTTTTCAAGATTACAACTTTAGTTTGGTTAATCGGGCTTTAGTAATGAACAACTATTCTTTGACATATAGCTTTAATAAAAAGAGGTATCCTGGTGTCTATCTAAATATGATGCGTTCTGTACAGTCGGATAGGAACATTAGAGATTTGTTTTATGGTTCTATATATTATACTGCCATGTATAATCCAGAAATTAAATTTGGAATTAATGCAAACTTATTTGGTTTTAGATTTGATCAGTCTAACGCATACTTTAGTCCGTCAGCATACTTTTTAACGGAGATTTTCTTTCAGATAAGAAATATTGATAACCATCGTGCTAAATTTTTGTTCCATGTAATGTTGGCTTCAGGACGGCAAACTATAGATGATGAAGATAGACAAAACACCTATCGATTGGATACTAGATTAGGGTATAGGATCAGTGAACATTTTGATGTTTTGTTGTCTTATGAATATAGTAATTCAGCACAGACTACTGCTGCAGGATTCAGTTTTTCTCAAGTAGGAATTTCAGTATTATCAAAAATGTACTAATAGATTCTATTGAGAAATAAGATTTATACTATTAAAAAGTAATGATTTATGGGCGCGAGAAATTGGGATTATTTTTTTATTTTCTAAGGTGATGCTATTGTCCTGAATCTGTTTTATCTTTCCTAAATTTACGATAAAACTTCTATGTACCTTTAGTAGTCTGTTGTGATTAAGATTTTTCGCTAGGGATTTTAAAGTGCCATAGATGATATAATTTCCCCTTTCTGTGATTACTTTAATATAGTCTCCTACGTTTTCAAAATAGAGGATATCATTAATTGGCATCCGTATAAATATACCATCGGATTTTATATAAATTTCATTTTTTATAGAAGCATGTTGAATACCAGAAATGTAGTTTTGCTGGCTTATTACTTTATCTAGTGCTATCTGTAATCTTGCAAGATTTATTGGCTTTACAATAAAGTCAGTTATCTCAAGATCAAAAGCATCGGCTGCATATTCCTTGTTGCCACTCGACAGAATTATTTGTGGTGAAAATTTCAAATGTTCAATCATTTCTATCCCCGAAATTCCTGGCATTTCTACATCTAATATGATAAGATCACAAACTTCATTTTCCAAAAATTTCAAAGCATTTTCTGAATTTTCAAAGCTTCCGATTAGTTCTAATGATTCTAATTTTTGAATCAGTATCTCGAGACTTTTTCTCGACATAGCGTCATCTTCAACAATTATTGTTTTAAATATTTTCATATTAGATATGAGATTTCAATTGTGGTTTAAGTTGGTCTACCTTATCTGTTATAAGTGAATAATGAGTAATGATGTTTTCTATAGTATCATTTGATTTCGCTAGTTTTTCTAGTATGACAAAGTCATCGGTAAGCTCTGGAAAACCAACCATTGAAAAATTGGGTTTTAATTTGTGGGCTTGTTTTCTTATGTCATCGTGAATGCCAGTTTTTATCAAATTATCTAGAACTGACATTTGTTCATCAATTGTTTCTAGAAACATCGTAATTATTTCTTTTTTATATTCCTCATCATCACCAAATACTTGTTTGAGCTGATTTTCATCTAATTGAATTTTCACCTTTGGGTTTTGAACTGTAGCAGTTTCTGGACTGTCATCAGCAATGTCATGTTTAAGATATTTTAATAACAGTTTTTTTAATTCTGGTGGTTGAAATGGTTTTGCGAGAAAATCGCTAAATCCAAAATCTTTGGCTTTGTCAAGATTATTACCAAGTGTAGAGGCAGTAAGCGCAGCGATAGGTGTTTTTTGATTTGGGTTTTCGGTAGTGCGTATTACTTTTGTCGCTTGATAACCATTCATAACTGGCATTTGGATATCCATTAATATTAGATCGTATTTAGTATGCGCAATTTTTTCAGTAGCGATTAATCCATTTTCGGCATGTTCATATCTTAAATTCCATTTATCAAGTAAGCGAGAAAGGTATAGACTATTTAGTGGATTGTCTTCTACATATAGAATTGTCGATCCAGCAACTAGATTTACAGATGAGTCTTCTACAAACACATCTTGCTCAGTGATTTTTCTTTCAGATTTTTCAAAAACAAGATTAAATTGAAATGTACTGCCCAATCCTTCAGCACTTTGCACTTTTATTGTAGAATTCTGCGCTTCTACGATACTTTGGCATATTGCTAATCCAAGACCAGTCCCACCATAATTTTTTGATATGCTTTCATTCGCCTGTTCAAAATTCTGAAAAATGGTTTCTAATTTATCTTCAGCAATACCGATTCCTGAATCTTTAACTTTAAAATTTATTTCTATATGAGTCTCTGATTCATGTACTATAGTTGCAGTGCATATGATACTTCCTTCTTCTGTAAACTTTGATGCATTTCCAAGTAAATTTACTATAACTTGATTAAATAATTTTTTATCGCCAACAACACAATGTTGAATTTTTTCATCAATTTTCGTTTGTAGAGAAACAGGTTTATTTTCTAGTTTTATTTTGAATATTTTGTGAATATTATTTAGCTCTTGGACTATATCAAATTCCTCATTTACTACCGATATTTTTCCTGCGTCAATTTTAGCAAAATCAAGAACTTCTGAAATTAGATTAAATAGAATGTCGGCAGAACTTTTTAATATGTCTAAGTATTCGTGTTGCTGCGCATCTAACTTTGTGTCATTTAACAAATGGGACATACCCACTATAACGTTAAGTGGTGTTTTTATCTCATGACTCATATTGGTTAGAAATTGCTTTTCTGCCTGCTGTGCTCTCTCTGCGATTTCTTTTGCTTCTTTTAACTCTTGCTGGAGTTTCTTTTCTTTAGTGACATCATAGTGTACATCAAGAGTCCCAACCATATTTCCATAATCATCATAAAATGGTGCTCCGCAAACAATAAGGTCTATGAGCGTACCGTCTTTACGCATGACTTTTATATCATAAATTTTTGACTCTTCTAAGTTTCTATCGATCAGTTTTTTATTATCACTGGCGGTTAGGTCATCAGGTAATAAGATGTTAGAACTTATATTTCCTACAAGTTCTTCCGAAGTATAATCCACCATTTCGCAAAATACCTTATTGACTTTAGTGATATAGCCTTCTTGATCTTGTTCTAGTAATCCTAGATTTAAATTAGACAATACATTTTGATATCTTTTTTGACTGTTTTCAAATTTTGATTGAATTTGGTTTATCTTTTTTTCAGATATATTTTTCAATTCTTGATTTACATGAAACAGTTCTATGGCTTTTTCTTCGAGAATTTTTTCTGCTTGTTTTCTGGCTTTTTTTTCTCGTTCGACCCTTCTTTCCAGTAATGCAATTTTATCCATCTACTCTGCTTATTAAGAATCTGACAACAGAACCATCTTCTTCGATATTTTCTTTTTTTATTTCTATTGGTTCTTTAAAGTGAGTGCTGCTTTTTTCGATTAATCCATAAGCTAAGTCTGACATTTTACGTGTAGATTTATATATCATTTCGATATTGTCATGATCGATTTTTCTGGTCTCGAAAGTAGGAAGCTCAGCGTCAGGATATAGCTTTTTTACTTCTACATGAATGAAGTTTTCTATAGATTCTAAAAACTCAAAAAGATTGGCAGCTCTTGCATAAAATGCATTGTAATTACCATGAAAAAAATCTCCCAAATGATGTGCATATTTTTTGAGTAAGGTATGCACTGGGATTTCTGTTTTTTTGGACAATGATGATACCAATGAGAACATCTCTTTATGGTCATACGTACCAATTGACGTATATACACCATTGGATTCTAGATCAGAATTCGAGATAATTTCATCAACCATCTCATATCCGAATGTATCCTCTACCATTTCGAGGAATTCAGTAAAAACAACACCTTTCATAGTTTTCTTTTATATGTTTATAAATTACGAATTTTAGTTTTTGGATGAGTAATTTGATCGTTAAAAGGTATAAAGTGCCATATATTTGTCATAAATAGAAATACTAAGGTAATTTATATATTACAGAAAATCACTATATGTTTGATTTAATTATTGTTGGAGCAGGACCAGCGGGAATAAATTGTGGAATTGAAGCTCATAAAGCAGGCTTGAATTACTGTATTTTAGAGAAGGGTGTTTTGGTAAATTCCATTTATCATTTTCCAACCAATATGACTTTTTTCTCTACCAGTAAAAAATTAGAAATCGGTGAGATTCCTTTTATATCGCATACTGATAAACCTACGCGTAAAGAAGCATTGGAGTATTATAGAAGATTGGTCGAGTATTATCAACTTGAAATAAAGTTTAAAACGGAGGTTGTTAATTTATCTCCAATCCATGGTGGTTTTAGAGTCGATACAAAAACAAAATCATTAGAATCAAAAAATATTGTAATTGCCACCGGCTTTTATGACAACGTTAGGTCATTAAACATAAAGGGTGAAAATTTACCTAAAGTAAAACATTACTATGATGATGCACATCCTTACATAGGGATGGATATAGCTGTGGTTGGTGGAGCTAACAGTGCTTGTGATGTAGCACTAGAAACGTGGTCAAATGGAGCAAATGTTACTATGGTGGTGCGACAGCCGCAACTGTATCAAAAGGTAAAATATTGGATTCTTCCTAATATTGAAAATAGAATTAAAGAAGGATCTATAAAGGCATTTTTTAATTCATCAATAACAGAAATAAGGGAAAACGAGATTGATGTAATTACTTCTGAAGGTAAAGTAACATTAGCAAATGATTATGTATTGGCAATGACTGGATACAAGCCTTCTTATAAATTATTGGATCAGTTGGAAGTTGAATACTCAAAAGATGAAAATAAAGTACCAATAATAAACGAGTCAACATTAGAGACTAACGTCAAAGGTGTATATGTTTCAGGTGTGATTAATGGCGGACTGAAGACCAGTAGTCTATTTATTGAAAATACACGTGATCACGGTGCGAAGATTGTTGGAGCAATAATTAGAAATAATGAGTAATTATTAATT
>JAHDBF010000091.1:0-2191 GCA_020630525.1 Saprospiraceae bacterium | reverse complement strand
TTATTTATTCTCATCAATATAATCACGATGATGAACTACCCACCGCAATTCTCCAAAACTTATTTTAAAAGGGATTTTTACTATTAACTCTGTTAATGAGTTGTCTGGATTAGCTAAAGCATATTTCATGCATTTTTCCAATTTTTTTTCATCCATAACATCATGAATGGAAATCTTTCCTTGTCTGATTAACGTACCGATGTGTGATTCGATTGTACTTAAGGCGAGCCCTCTTTCTTTTGCAATTAGTGCTATGGTTTTCCCTTCTTCTAACATGTTTTTGGTGATCTGCTGAGTGGCACCTTTTACTTGCTTTGGTTTTGGTTTTGGTTTAGAATTAGCTTCTGTTTTTAAAGGAAGTTTCTTTATCTCACCATCAAAAATAGTTTTGTTTCGAAATTTTAGAACATATTGTTTTTGGACGATTTTCCAGATTGATTTAATCACTAATTCTAAAGAATTAAGATATGCTTTATTGCCTTTTTTCGTTGATAACTCCTTTCCATGTTTTATCATTGGAATAACAATGTTATTAAAGATTTGGTCAGAGAAATATCCGATGGCTTTATTGGTTCTTTCTGTGATAAAACTTTCTTCTATATTAGGATTGGTTAAATAACCTTTAAGTTTTGTAATGTAAGTTTTTGAAACTTGTAAGAGCTTTAGCGCAACAGATTCTATATCTCGATTTAAGAGTAACGCATCAGCGCTTCCCGTTATGTCTCCATTAATTATAATTTCTCTCCATGAAGAGAGATTTGCCAATAATTTATCTAGCTCGAGAAATTTTATCAGTTGATGATTTTCATAAATGATTTTTTCTTGAGAAAGTATTTCTTTGATGCTATTGTCTAATTGATTTTCCTTGGTAAAATTGAGAACTCCATTATTGGTAATGATATTTTGGGCTTTGATTTTTGAAGATAATGTCAATCCTGCTAATGACCGACATCGACTTAGTGCAACATAAAGTTGTCCACTGGCAAAGCTTCCTTCTAAATCCAAAATCACTTTATCAAAACTCAATCCTTGGCTTTTATGCACAGTAACTGCCCATGCTAATCTTAGAGGATATTGATTAAAAGAACCAATTTCTTCTTCGATGATTTTTCCACTTTTTTCATCTAGATTGAATTGTAGATTTTTCCAGTCTACTGGCTCGACCATAATACTATGACCGTTTTCTTCTTTGACTTTAATGTGTCCAGTCTTGATTTCGGTAATGATACCTATTTTCCCATTATAATAAAGACCATCAGGATGATTTCTTATAAACATTACTTGAGCACCTTTTTTTAAGGTAATTTGTTCAGAAGTAGGAAATGCGTTTTCTGGAAAACGACCAGTAACTTTTGCAGAAAGATTGACTGCTTTTTGATCTA
Organism: Saprospiraceae bacterium; assembly: GCA_020630525.1. GTDB lineage: Bacteria > Bacteroidota > Bacteroidia > Chitinophagales > Saprospiraceae > JAHDBF01. The sequence continues at coordinate 809 of JAHDBF010000091.1, read as the reverse complement.
TCTTATTTATTTCAGTTTGATTGATTTCATCCGCTTTTTTATTGTGTGTTGTTAGAGTTATGGTGTTGCTGTAGGTTGGTGTGTCGGAATAGTGGGTATTTAGTTTCTCAATGATTCCTTCATCTTTTGTGCCTTCTCTGATGCTATTTAGCATATCTACAAATTCCTGTTCCTCCTGACGATATACTTTTTTTAATTCTATGGTGATTGCCTCAGTATTTGACCAAACTCTAGAATCAAAAAAGAATGGACTTTTATAATATTGTTGTAATACATGCTCCACGTTACTTCTCACCACTGGAGCCAACTGAAACAAATCACCGATCACTAAAACCTGAACTCCACCAAAAGGATTTTGATTTCTTCTTACTCTTCTTAAAGTATGATCTATTGCATCTAATGTATCTGCTCGGACCATACTAATTTCGTCTATAATCAATAACTCTAGTTCTAATAAAATGTCAATTTTAGCGCGTTTAAATTTCTGATTTTTAACCAACTGTCTAGGGTCGCAGAACAGATCTATGTTGTGTCCAGAGTCAACGACGGGAATAAAAGTTTTTAAAGGGAGAAAGAAAAGTGAATGTAAAGTGATGCCACCTGCGTTTATAGCAGCTACTCCAGTAGGTGCTGCAACGATATAGTTTTTTTCTGTTTCTTTTAAGATTTCTTTGAGTAGGGTGGTCTTCCCAGTTCCTGCTTTGCCAGTTAAGAAAATATTGCGATTGGTATTTAGTGCAAAATCTTTTGCCAGTGATCTTTCCCAATTTTCTGATTGCTGTATCATGGTATAAAGATACGATTAGGAA
>JAHDBF010000090.1 GCA_020630525.1 Saprospiraceae bacterium | reverse complement strand
CTCGCCCCAACATGAATTGTTGTCGCAGATTGGTAAGGATACACTATATGTAAATGTCTGACCTATATGTGTATAATCAAATGGTGGAATAATTTCATTTCCATATGCATCTGTGATCGTTATTTCATAGAAATCTTCGTCAAATACATCTCCTGTCAACAACATTGCTGCTGTTAGATTGCCTTCGCAGTTTTCATCTAAGCTTAAATTAATTTGCCCTACACAAACTAATTCTGAACATACAAACAACCAAGCGCCATCATGATCATCATCATCGCCACCAGTATTGTCTGTTATATTATCTAGTGGACTGTATGGTTCGTTTCCTACGTCATTACTATTGTCTTGATCGAAAACGGAATCAAAATCTTCTGTGTAAATTGTACCATCTGTATCCATAGCCTCACTGATCTCCGTGAAGTTTACTAATTCACTTGGATTAGCAGAAATCACTTCTAAGTAAATACTAATAGTTGTACATTCTGATGAAAGCAATGGAGTTGATATTGTAGTTTCTGCCAAACTTGGATTCACTAAAGTCCATGAACTATTCTCAGGTATATTTGCAAATAATAATCCTGCTGGAATATAGTCTGTTACTTCTATATTCTGTGCATCTATAGTGCCTTGATTACAAACTTCAAAATCAAATCTTACAATCTCATTTAAACTAACTGGTCCATTGACTACAGCTACCTTTGTAATTGCTAAATCAAAAATCAATAACCTTTCTGCATCATGATCATCTTCATCATCAAATCTACCATCAATTGCATCATCAGACATAGGTCCATCATTGTAAGGGTCATCATCTGGTGTACTATCAATATCATCATCTGACATATCTTCTCCCATATCATTTTCTGCGGAACCTATCTCTCCATAATTTATTAAATCACTTGGCTCAGAAATATTTGGCAGTACTAGTGCGTCCATTTCCAATACAATATTATCTCCAGGCATAATAACACCTGTGTAAGTCATAGTAGCAAGATCACTAGTAACCAAGGTCCACCCATTTGTATCATCTGCATCCAAAGTTAATCCAGAAGGTAAATATTCATTTATTAAAATATTACTTGCTGGAATACTACCTTGGTTGTAAACATGAATCTGAAAAGTAATCACATCACCAGAGAATACGGCACCTGTATGCGTTGTTGTTTTTATTAAAGCCAAATCAAATATTGGAGGCCAAGCTGGATCGTGGTCATCTTCATCTTCATTAGCACCATAAATTTCATCATCGGTATAATCGCCATCGTTATCTGGGTCATTATCTGGATCACTATCTATATCTTCATCTGTCATGTCATTTCCAAATTCATCGTTGGCTCCGCCGATCTCTGCAAAGTTTATCAAGTCAGAAAGTTTCGCATCTTCTCGTACCGTTAGCACAATTTCAATTTCCTCAAAACTAGCAGGTGTTATAGGTCCTGAAATAATATTAGTTGCTAAACTAGAACTTACTGATGTCCAACCATTATTATCATTAGGACTTAATTCAAAACCTATAGGAATATAATCATTAATCAATACTTCTGTTGCGGTTATATTTCCTTGATTATGCACTGCTATTTTAAATATGACATCATCACCAATTTTAACTGGTTCAACATTTACTACTGTTTTTATTAATGCAAGATCAAAAATTAGTAGCTCTTCAAAATCACTATCGTCCTCGTCTCCATCTTCATTATCAATAGCATCATCGACCATATCCCCATCGTTGTCACTATCATCATCAGGATCACTATCAAAGTCATTTGTTTCGTCTCCGTCTTCATTTTCATGATGACTTATTTCTGCTCCGTTTTTGTAATCTCCAACATTATTAAATGCAAGAACCTCCATATCAATTTTAAGGACAATACTATCACCTGGCATTAATGGTCCATCAATAACTTTTGTGTAAGTTGGTGCATTAGACGTATCCCAGCCATTTGGATCAGTATCACTAATTTGTAATCCAGGTGGCGTATATTCTGAGACTTCAATATTGTATGCATCAATTGTACCTTGATTAAAAACCGTAATCAAGTAAGTTACTATATCTCCTATTTGAACATTTGAATATTCTTCAACGGTAGTTTTCCTTAATGCTAAATCCATAAACTGCGGGATTTCTGGATCATGATCATCTTCGTCACCATCCTCTCCCATAATTACATTATCATTTACCTCACCATCATTGTCTGGAATATTATCAGGGGTACTATCAATATCTTGATCACTAATATCATTCCCATCAATATCTTCCATGCTTGTTATTTCAGCAATGTTTTCATAATTTTCAACAGTGAATGCACTACCTAAATTAATTAATTCCAATTTCACAAATATTGAAGTACTCATGTTAGCTAACAATGGGCCATCTATCTTGTATTGAATTATAGGCAAAGCACCAGTCCAATCTGGATTAATCGAAGAATCAAAAGCGTAACCTGTAGGTACAAAATCTGAAACAAGTACGTCTGTCACAGTTACATTCCCTTGATTAAATACCTCAATTTCGAATTCTACTATATCGCCTTCACGAAATCCGTTTACTGGTTCGTTTATAATTGTTTTTCGTAGTGCCAAATCAACGACTTCACACTTTTCTGGCCTAGGCACTTCTAAAATTTTAACATCACATCCTTCTACCGTTATAGTTAGAATAATATCTTGATCACTCGGAATTCCAATCAAAAATCCATTATCAGGAGTACCATACGAAGAAGTAATATTAGCTCCATCAACTAAGCTATAACTGATATAGTATGTGCCATCTGATGAACATATTGGTCCACTAATACTTGCTGCAGGATTTTCACAAGGATCTTCGCAATCTTCCGGGCTAAATATTTGATTAGAGATTATACAATCATCAATACTAGCAGTTATTATCACATTCGATCCTAATAAAACATTTGTTATTACATTTTCATTAATCTCTCCCGCAGAAACTGAAATTATTGCATCATCAGAACTGCTATAAGAGAAAGAAAAAGTTCCATCTCCATTACAAATCGGTTGACCAACTGACAAGATTGGCAAAATACATTCATCGTTACAATCCTGTAAGCTTTGCACTTCAATGTCCGTCATACAATTATAACTAGAAATTGCAGACAGTAATAAATTTGTACCAAAAGGTATGTCACTTACTACTTTGTTTAAAGTATCTAAAACACCGGTATTAACTTCAAATTCAGGAGCATCGCTTGCAAACGATACGGTGTATCCGTCATCTTCACATTCAACGTTCAAAATACTTAGCAATGGCTGTACGCATGGGCAAACAATCTTATCTTCTAAAGTTAATTTGACCTCTTTACAGCAAGCTGTGAAATTATTGGTTCCTGTATAACATATGCTTACTGTATAGTTGCCAATTTCCAAATTAGCTTGTGTTGATAAAGCACCAGTTAAGCTATATCCATTCTCACTAGTAATTGTAATTTCTAAATCAGAAATATTATATCCTCCAGTTATCTCAACTATAGAAATCTGTCCAGTATTATCGCAGCTTGGGTCATAATAGTTTACCACAAAATCTAGTGGTTCAAGATGCCCTACCAAAATATCATCGAATATATCTGTACATCCTGTCAATAAATCTCTACAAGAAATATAATATTCTCCAGTTGGCACTTCAAATGTAGAGCTAATGTCTCCAGTCGTTTCTCCAAGAGGTATTGTTGCACCTAATGCAAAAACATTATACACTTGTGTAGATAGACCGCCTCCAGAAAATATAATGTGTCCATCATCACCAGAACACACAGCAGGTAAAATTTCCCAATCAGAAGGATCGATAGGGCCTCCTCCAGTTGCAATAGTCACTACTGTTTCTCCCACACATCCGTTACTATCAACGACACTTATGGCATAGGTGCCTGCCCCTAAATTTGTAAGATTGAATGTGCTACTGTTTTGAGTGATTATCTCTACATCATTTACGTAGAACGTATATGGGAACGAACCATTGTTAGCGTTAATTGAAATTGCGCCAATATTGGAAACGCAAGTTGGAAATTGAATTACATTAGCTGTAACTTGAAGACCATTTTCTTTTACTATTTCTTCTATTACATAATTTTCGCATCCATTTTCGTCTGTTAATGTTATACTATAAATACCTTGACTTCCTTCAATAGTATATGTTGTATTCACTCCAGCAATATCTGTAAACACACCATCTGGACCTTCCCATTCAATAGTATAAGAAGTGCTTGCTCCAGCTATATTCAAATCAAGAGAACCTAAATCTTGACAGGTAGCATTTAAGACTGTGTGACTAACTATTGGTCCATCAATTTCATCTACTTCTTGACATGCTACGTAATCACATTCTGGGTTTGAAAAAGAAGTAATAGTTACACAATATATTCCAGCGCCAACATTTTGTATAAGTTGTGTTGATTCTCCATTACTCCATTGGTAATCAAACAAACCGTCGCCCTGCACAGTAACATATACTGTACCGTTATCCTCTCCACATTCTGCATTCAATACTGCAAACTCCTCAATAATATCAGGACAAGGTTCATTACAATATGGCAACTCAACAATTGCTGTATCTTGCTTTACACATCCATTTCCATCAGTGATTTCAAACACATATTGTCCCACTGGTAAGTTAGTAGGATTAAATCCAGATAATGCATTATTGTCCCAACTTATCGAATAATCCGATGTTCCACCAGAAACGTCTATGATTATTGATCCATCTTCTAGGATACAATTGGATGGATCTATTGCTTGCCATTCACAAGTAAGCTCTTCTGGCTGAAGCAATTCTATGTCGATAATTTCTGTGCATTCAAAAATTCCTTCACCAGCAGAAATTCTGATCTGATAAAATCCAGCTTCTAAGTTTTCTATACAATAAGGAGCAATGTCTAAATTGCTGAAAACTCCGATCACAACCGCTTCATTATCTCTTAATTCTAAAGACTGACCAAATTGTAAGTTTTCTGTTATACAAATTTGACCACTGGTCTCTTCATAACAACTGATGTCATTTAGACTTATATTTTCAATATTAACTTTGATATCGTTATCTTCCAAAGTAATGGTATCCATCGTCATACAAGAATATGGATTTCCAAAATTATCTGATGCCCATGCAACCACTTTATAACTTCCTGGAGCTAATCCTAAAAATGACATTCTATCGGACATATCAACACATCCATTTGCTAAAGGATTTGGTACAGGAAGATTCGACAATTGATTACCAGAATCATCATACAATTCATAGTTATAGTTGCAATTTCCGTTGATTGCATTCACTAATATCCTTCCATCATTTTCTTCGCATGGACTTCCCGTTACTGTACTTAATTCAATAGTAAATCCTTCTTCAGAAATTGGCACTTCCGCTTCGCAAATGGCTGGACATGCATCAGGCATATCCAAACTTAAATCAAATGCAATAATCTGATATAATCCAGCACAAACATTTTGAAAAATATGTTCGTTGGGAGCAGGTAAAGGAAAGACAATATTACCAAATTGATCTTGAGCTCTATAAACGATACCTAGACTATCTGGCATTATAATTAATCCATCGCATGGACCACAATTGTTGCTCGGTAAAATTGAATTAGGGCAGATACCATCCGCTTCATTATTTGGAACTATAGCACCAACTGACCCAACGCTACAACCTCCAACTAACTCAATAATTTCTATTGTATATAAATCTGAACTTAAGTTACAAAAACTTGGATTGTCTGGACTTCTTATTGTATCTATTGGTGTAAAACCATCGTAAAGGACATAATCGAAATCTGTCAAAGCATAATTGACATTGTTATTATCAATGATCTCTGTTATTGTTACTTTTCCAATGTCTTCATTACAAGGAGTAGGTATTACATTTGCTGAAAGCACATACGCAATATCATTAGCATTCTGTAATTGTATTTGTGAATCGGTAGTACAGATTAAGGTTCCATTTTCTACAAAACTTATTGTAACCTCATATAAACCAGGAATTTGATCTATACAATTGATGGTATTCATTGCTAAGTTAGAAGTCTGGCTTAATTTAATTGTTCCAGTCGTTAGATTTTTTACTTCAATGCGTATTTCCCCATTTTGATTTTCCAATCCTTCTTCTACTTTACAACCGACGGCATTATAAGAAATATCAAAACTAAAATTGCTTCCATAAATACAATCAACATTTTCTATAACATTTGAAAATTCTGCATTAATTCCACATTCTGGAGGGCATTCAATTGACTCAACTGAAAAGCATATTGTTTCTCTAGGACACGTAGAAAATATACTTTCTTCGCCTGTAATAATGACAGCACAATATTCTCCTTCTGAATTGACAGGCAATGATAACGTATCAGTAGTCTGTGCTGGATTTAAATTTGTTTGCATTAATATACCTGAACTTACATCCACACCTTTGTACCAATCAATTCTTACAATGGGTAGATCAGCAGGTAGGGTTGCATAATTTAAAATTACTGTAGATATAGAATCTGGATATAGTTTAGCACATGGTAAAGCAGGTACTGCTACTTCAGCATTAAAAATTTGATCTTGTGGCTCTGGAACGACACATGTGATTGACTGATTATTACAAGCCAACCATGTAAACACCTCGATATTGTATGTCCCTGGCACCAATGGTTCGAATGTGGTTGTACTGCTTAATGAATTATCAAGATACCTTAAGCCTCCAGACGAGGTAAGCACTATTGAGTCGGGAGCAAATCCATTCGGGAGGTAATTTACCGAAATATCTATTGATCCAAAATCTTCTAGGCAACTTGCAGGTGCCACAGGATTACAGTCTACAATAACAGAAGCTGCTGGCGGAGGGGTTATAATATTAAAAATCTGTTCTGTATAAGCACATGCCGTAAAAACTTTAGCTGTCCAATCTCCATATAAAATTCCAGATCCAGTAGAAGCTGTATAATTTAAACCATGCGGTCCATAGTCTTTTATTGACATATTTGATGGTCCGCACCAAATCACAGAATCTATAATATTATTACTTTCAATAGAGATTTCTATTTGTGCATTATTAGAGATACAATCATCAAATTGGGTAACTTGAGCATTTTCAATAATAACAAAATCATCATCACTATTGATGTTACAATTATACATTGCTGTTCCGCATTCAGAATAGACGGTGTATGTATACGCTCCTACCCCTATATTTGAAAATGTATGATTTATTTCAAACAATGGTGGTATTTCTGAAGTTAAATCAACGAGTTCAACCACTTCGTTCTCGCTTGATAAAACTAAGGAATCAATGATTCCATTTGTCTGTGCTGACACAAATATTTCTCCATCTAAAGCATCACAGCTTGATGAGTTATTACATAAACTAGTTCCTAAAATTTCATTTGAAGGAGCTTCTGGTAGCGTAAACTCTATGACAGACATATCTCCGCAAATTGCACCTTCAATTTTTACGGTATAATCTCCTGGAGCAAATACCTCAGAAATTCCATTTGCAATCGGATTATTAAAGTCACAATTTTCTGTTGGTACATAAGCGTCCCCTAAACCTCCAAAGTAAATTTCATCTTGTAATTCTTTATCACAAGTTGTTGCGTCCACCGAAAATTCAAAGACAATAAGATTAACAGCTGAAGAAACTAAAGTAGCTGATCCAGTACATAATTGCTCATTTATGCAAGCCATTATTCCATTCACTCCACCACCATAAACTTGAGGTCTGCAATAACTAAATTCCCCATTGATCGATATTGCCCCTACATCTGATAAAGACGAACCATCCTCTAACGGGAATTCGATAACAACAGGACAAGCTGCAGATTGCATTGCATCATATACTGATTGCCCATTACTATCGCAGATACTTACGTTTTTTATACTCTCTGGGTTTTCAAAAGAAATATTAACTGAAGAAACTTCATTACAAGTTAAAGCAGGAACAACTGCAACATTTGCCCTGATATCATCGTCTCTAACAGTGTGATTTTTACAAACATTTGGGATGTCGCAATCTAATCCCGAATCAGGACTAAGCAAAGGTGTAACGCATATTTCATATTCTCCAGGGTTGTCCCATCTGATATAGGCACAATTTCCTTCTTGGCTAATTATATCTCCACCTTCAATTTCCCAATCATAGAGTAATTGTGTATTAAGTGGGTTTTCCATCATTGATTGTTCTCCTACAATAACAGAAGCATTTGAGAACTGAGTATTACATGATGAAATTGATTTTTCGCACGATGCAGGATAAGGACAATAGAGACTAAAAAATTGATTTGTAACTAATGTACTTTGAGAATTTAAATTCGAACAACAAAATCCGGAAACATCATCTATTCTATTGCCATTGAAATCAAAAAAATGATGGGCAAGAATTAAACTTCCTGTACACTCTACTTCACTACAAAACTTATTAAAGAGTCTAACATTTGTTGCAAATAATCCTGTATTGATATATAAATTTGTAACTGGGCAAGGAACATCTTCTGCTTCTAATGAATACGTTCCTAGTATATTGACCCATGTTCCTATACCTAGCGAATTCAACCATGACTCTAGTTTCATTTTAAGATCCAAATGTGAGTTCCAAGAAATATACTGTTGGAAAGATCCACAATGGGTATCTAAACTAAATAGTGCATTATTTCCAGAAACTAAAGCAGCAGAATCAAAACATGTACGAACAGCACATGCTATTGGTGCATTAATTTCTAAATTATTATTAACCAGTTGCGGCATTAGCAAAGCTTGCATTTCAATACCATTTGAATTCCTAATACAAACTTCTTCTATATCCACGAAAAAACTATTGGGTTGGCTGATCATTGTATCAATAATAGATTGATTGTACTCTTGTAGATAGTCTTCAATTCCTTGATTTATCAAATTTAATGCTTCAAATTCGAATTTGCCTATCCTATGAAATTCTGCTCTGATATTAAATAATCTAGAGCAAGGAATCTCTCTACTGTTGAAGATAATCTCTTTACTACAAATAGGATCGAGAGAAACCGTACACTTAGTTGGTTCATTAGAGCAAGATGGTTCTCCATCAATCGAAAAGTTACCAATAGACCCAATAACTTGCATTGAACATTGACCACTTATACTACATCCGTTACCAAAATTCATTTCTACATTGTAACTGTAAATTCCTGTCGGAGCAGGACCGAAAGTACCCGTATTGATATCTATATATTCTAAATCGATATCATCTTGCGAGCTAAAAATTAAATTATATCCATCAAGTGGCAATGTACTACAAAGTAAATCAGCTTGTCCGCCTTCGCAAGCAATTGGCAGGTCATTACATATACTTAAAGTCATTGATTCAGGATTTATAGGAGCTGCATCTGAAGTACAGGCACAATCTACTCCGCCAGCAAGCACCTTTAAATTACAGAGTTGATCTACTGAAATTTCGAATTCTGTGTTTATAAATACTATTTGACTAGAAGCAATGCCATCCGTATGTTGAACGGTCTGTAAAAGTTCTCCAGAATCTAAAATATTGTTGTTATTTTCATCTGAAAAAATTACTAACTCAACTGGAGAACCTGGGTCTATATCTTCTCCATTATTTTGAAGAGCTAAATTGGCATCAATATTTAATGTACCTTGTTCATTACAACTTACCTTTGCATCAAATAATGGCTCTTGCAAACTAAGCGCAGGAAAAAGTGCTACACCATTATCTTGAAGATCACTGGTAAAAATTTCTAAAAGACAAGATTCGCCTGTTGTTATACATACAGCATCTGCTTCTACTTTAGTATAAGTTGCAAAATTAAGCATCCCGCAATTGGTTGAAGGATCTACTGTTACATTCATATTAAAAGCTAAAACACCAGGAGGAGTACCCGAAGGTATACTGTAACAATATTCTACTCCATCAGATACAGCGTTAATCATTGGGTTTGATAAATCCCACACTGAAGGGCTAAAAGGATTGGCCCCGTTTAAAGTTACATTATTTGGTAGTGTGACACATACTTGTTCGTTTTCTCCAATAGGATTAGGGAAAGAAGCAATATTTACTGTTAATACTTGACCGGCTACACAAGCATTTAACATTGAGTCTAAAATAGTCACTTGATTTTTATTATAATCACGCGGATCTAATCCCCGAATCGGAACTATCTCAGAAGATTCTGTAGTGGTAAAAATTATATTAGAACATCTATCTAATGACATTGCTTCTGTAAATAATCTGCTACCAGAAATAAAATCACAATTGGTTAATACTTTCCACTTTACTCTATATTTATTTAAATTTGTCTCAGGGAATGTAGCACCCAATAATTCTAAGTCGGCACCTAAGTCAGTCATAAGACTAGCCAAGTCTATTGTGATTTTTTGAGAAGGTTGACCACTTACAATAGTATCTTGATTTGTTATAGCCCAGGCGCTTTCTGGAACAGGAATAAATTCTCCAGCGTATTGATCAGTACTAACTGTATCAGGATATGCGACACAAATAGATCCAGGCAGAACAGTCATTCCATCTTTGGGCAAATAGAAACAATATTCTTGCATAAAGTGTGAAGCGACACCTACATTTTTTACAACTACTTCAAAGTCTAAAGTATCACATAAATCTACTGGAGGCAATAATTGATTTACAAAACTTGCTTGTAGGCCAGACATTGCTCTAACAACGCCTAATTCTTTCTGAATCACATTGCAAAATTCTCCATTTTCAAATTCGCCTGTAATTGGGTTTTGCGGATATCCGTTGCAAGACCAGCCAACGTAGACTGGTAAAAATACGGTATCGCATTCTGTGTACAATGCCTTTATAGAAATGTCATTTACCTCTTGTGCTCCTAATTGCAACCAAACTAAATTGTTATCAACAATAGCATCAGGTGTTAAATCTACCTCAAGGTTGTTGTCATAAAGTTCATAAATTGATATTGATTGAGGTAGGTCAAAAGCTACCCAATGAAAATCTGCTGAAGGTGTGTGACCAACTTGAATATTCCATTCGACAGAATCTATAGCAGCTTGGATTAAAGGTGCATCCAAACAGTTTAAAATTGCTTCAGGTGGATTATTAAATTCTATTCCTCCCTCTGATTTAATTCCTCTAGGACTACATCCTCCGCAGCTGTGATAATAAATTTCTGAATTGGCAATAATGTTGGTACTATAAGCATAACACTCTGTAAATTCTAATCCAAAATTCAAACAAAATAATGAATCACTAATCGCCGTTTTCCCTAATTCTTCTGGCCAAGTACCGTCATTTATAAATTTAATATTAAATCCATCAATGGTATTAACTTCAATATGGTCTTCAGGCACATTAAAAGTCATACTTCCATTTAAGCCTTTAGAAGTTAATATGGCAGATCCAGACGTATAATTAAATTCTGCCCCAGAAATATTATAAACAATTGAATCTAATATGTATCCTGGACGGTAGTCTTGAAATAAATTCCCCACTCCACAATCATCGAACATATTTATACTGGCGCTCACTTCGCAATGGTTTTCAAAATTTAATTGTGCTGTCATACTTGCATTAAAAGGATCACCAACATAATATGGAGTTTTTTGAGTTCTAGGGCTCCCACAATTTGAAATTACACCACCGTCCACAAACTTACCTTTGAATTCTAATTCTAATTCCTCCATCATAAAACCTTCAGCACATTGGGGAACCTCTTCTAGAACTTTCCAATCTGCAGTCAGCTCGATAGACCAACCGTCCTTTACCGAAGACCAGTCAATACAATTTGTTAAGTCAAATTCTTGTGTGATGGGGTTATACGGTATCTCAGCGCAACCATTAGTGACAACAGACACACCATCCGTTACTTCAAAATTTGCTGTATTCGGACAGTAGTTTAAATATCTACCTTGCTTTACCTTAACAAACATTTCAGAAACCACATCACAAGATGGGTTAGCTGGGGCTGTAGACTGTCTTATAAATTGTGCACTTCCCGTCATTCTAAACGTATCGCAAGGCAATCCAAAATCTTTAGGTGAAGGCTCTTCTGAGAAAATTCCATTTTCAGGTGCGACACATCCGTTAGTAATCCTACATAAATCTGCATTGGTATTTTCTAAACAAAACAAATAGCAGATTGGTGGCGTTGTCGGTTGACCGCAATAGCAATCTTTTTCTTCTTCGTAACAACTTCTTTTAAAGGCGCAACATTGTTCGCCATTATCGCATTCAAAAATGACTTCAAAAGATTCATAAAATTTTACAGGATCAACGACAGAAGTACACCTGCTGGCATGTTGAACATTGATTAATATTCTTTCATCTTCAATACAACTTTCTATAAATTCACTTTCCACTTCTATAATCAATGTGTCTGGCGCACCTCCTACACCGTTACTAATCAAGTGACTTGTTGCACCAGTTGTGGATGCGACTCCTGCTGCCATATCTTCTGCACTAAGTACTGTGCCAGCAGTACCATCTGCATTTATCTGAGCAACTTTATATCTTAAAAATACTCGGCAGTTGTCATGATTAATACCACCAAATTGATATCTGTACCAATAATTACGGTTTGAACAATTTGAGCCTGTAAAAGAGATCGGTCCAGAACCACCACCAAAGCTTTCTAATCCATTAGTGGGACTTGGTTTATAATCAATTAACTTATATTCAAATAAATATTCTGAGAACCATCTTAAACCGAAACAGTTTTTCCAAGTTGCTTTCACATTGGGCATAAAACATAATGCATCAGGATGCACACATGCCTCACTATCCTTACAAGCCAAAGCGATATCATAAGAGAAAAATATTGATTCGCCAATAGCGATACTCGACGGAATACTAACGACATAAAAGCTATCTAGACTTTCTGTGTCAATAATAATCCCTTCAGTCAACCCTGTATTTTCATTTGTTCCGTATTGATAATTTTCAATAGAGAATGTAGAACAAAATTCTTTTTGGACATAAAATGAAACTTGGTTAGCAGTGGTACTTGCTTGTTCTAAACTAGCATTATTTCTTAATTCTAATACCATCGAACCAGCTTCACAATAAGAAGGTTCTGAATAGCTAACTTCTAAGAATGACATTATTGGATTTCCATTAATAGGAGGAAAACTTGAATGCGTAGGTTTAGATTGCTCTGTAACTTTTGGTTCATCGCATCTATTTTCATAAGTAACTTTTATCCAAGGATCAAGACAGGTTGGATTATCTTGACTCACTAATTCGTCACAAGCTTGCGTTTGATTTTGGTTATCTGGAGCAATAAGAATTACTTTTAAAATTAAGGTATCATTAACGCCAAGATCTGGTAGTGAATTTATACAAATTGAATCTTGGAAAACATCAATATTAGCAAAACTAGAATAATCATCTCTGTCACCAGAAAAATTTCCGATCAACACTTCATAGTTATCCCAAAGGAATAAGTTGCAATCATTTCTGTAAATAGTCGCTTTTATATCCTGAGCATCGGCTTCTCCTTCAATAGTTTCTAAAGCTCCACCAATGATGGAGTCATTAACAATTCTAAACTCCCAACTTAAGGGATCTTCACAAGAGTTTGTAGGAGTAACTGCAATTGTTTCTGTGAGTAAATCTGGGATTCCATTAAATATAACAACTACAGATTCTAAAGCTGTGGAAGACTGACAAATATTATCTTTACAGCCATACCATGCAGAAAGCATACTGTTATTTACTGTAGCAGGACAAGAGGTTTCAACACAATATTTTACAACAACACCACCATCTACTTCAAATAGATTATTGGGTCCACCAAAAGTTGCTCCATCAAATATTAACTCCAAACTATCGATAGGATGATTTGAATTTATTGTGCTAAATAAATCTATACTTGTATCTGTAATTGTACCATCTTCAATTAGACATGCATCAAGGCTTGTTAAATTTCCGAAAGAAAATTCTGGGAGGTCTTTAAAAAATATGGTATCTAATAATGAAAACTGCCCGTTGTTTAATATCGTTACTTCTCTACAAACAGATTCGCCAGGAAGCGCAGCAGTAGGATTTGTATTTGTCTCGATTATATTAACGAACGGTTCGAATACATTTGTTCTTAAGTTTACTTCTGCTTTTCCATCTTTTTGTGCTGGAATATTACCTGGCAATGAGTAATCTAATTCAAAAGTAGGAATGACTTGTTCTTGATCCTCAACTGTACAATCAGGTTCTAAGATGAAATCCATAATAATCGGACTTCGCTGATTAAATTGAATAGGTAATCCACCATTCATATTCACTATAACCACTCCTTCTCCATCAATTACGTTATAATCTATTGCACTCGAATAATTTGTAGAATTACCTCCGAAAATATCAACTGATACCGGATTAAATCCTTCGAAAACATAAAGTCTAAATTCATTAAGGGTTAATATTGCAGAGGGATTACATGTAATACCTGGTGTACCAAACTGAATTCTCATTGTATCAGGAACTGCACAAATATTTGCCGCATCATAAGAAGGTTGGCCATTTAGTCCTGTGACATCAACGATTGCTACTTCAATTAAATTGACATCGCAATCATCAATAGCCTGACTTTTTATCGATGAAATTAAATTGATAAATAGTAAAATAGTTAAAAAATATTTAAAGTAAAATAAATGTAATCTTACTTTAAATAATCTGTCAAAAGAAATTACAGATCCCCACATAATGTACAAATTCTAATGGTATTAAATACAAACATTAACTAGCATACGAGCGCTAATTAATTTTAAGAATTAAGTTATAAAACTAGAATCTATTACTATCTAGGTAGGTAGGAATCGGTTAGGGGGAATCAAATATCCATAGGATAAATCTTGCCATTTTTAGCTTTAAAACATTGTACAATAATATCGTACGTAGTTTTAAACTAAAACAGACACTTTAGTATTAAGAATAGCGAGGGTAAAACAAATATATTAACATTTTTCTTAATATGATAACTTTATAACAAAAAAAATCCCGCGGGTAATCAATCCGCGGGATATCATTGTTTATAACAA
>JAHDBF010000089.1:7593-15205 GCA_020630525.1 Saprospiraceae bacterium | reverse complement strand
TTAAGGCTTTTTTCTTGCCAAAAAATACCAATTTTACGTTCTCATAAGGCCATATTTTAATTCCACAGCTAATTATACCTACTTTGCACCCAAATTTTAAAAATGAAGACTGATACGAATAGCAGTGAAGATAAAGAAGCAGAAAAACAGCATTTAAAAACTGATATAAAATTAAGTCAGGAGCAAGTCCAAAATTGCTTAGAGGTATTAGAAAAACTGATAGAAGATACTGACCAAATTTTTAATATCCCTAAAGAAAAACGGGTTGCGCTCATCACTGCTGCTGGCCGACTTTCTAGACCTTCAAGAGAGGAATTCGCAAGAAGAAAAAAATCGAATAAAAAACTAGAAAAAAAGAAACTAAAACTAAAAGATAAATTAGCCAGAAACAATACTGGCATCAGATCAGCAAGGGACGCCACCATCTTTGTAGCACCTAGTATGATTGCATTAGACGGACAAGAATCAGCACTCGAGGTTGAATTAGAGTCTCCCAGAAACTGCTACGTATGTAAGGCTGTATTTAACAAATTGCACCACTTCTATGATACTATGTGTAAAGAATGTGGAGACTTTAATTATGCCAAAAGATTTCAATCAGCAGACCTTACAGGTCAAGTAGCACTAGTGACTGGATCAAGATTAAAGATCGGTTACCATATTACTCTACAGATGTTACGAGCAGGAGCAACGGTCATTGCGACCACTAGATTTCCAGTAGATTCTGCATTACGTTATGCCAAGGAAGCCGATTTTAATGAATGGGGAGATAGACTTAAAATTCATGGTCTTGACCTAAGACACATTCCTAGTGTTGAGATCTTTTGCAATTATATTGAGCAACAATATGATAGATTGGATATACTCATAAATAATGCTGCTCAAACCGTAAGAAGACCTGCAGGTTTTTATAAACACTTAATGCCAAATGAAGAAAAACCGCTAAATGACCTACCTCAATTTGCTCAAGATTTACTGCGTGATCACAACAAATGTATAAAAGAATTGCAATCATTTACGACTGGATATTCCGAAAAGGAGGAAAAAAACCTTCCAGTAAGTTGGCATGGAAACCAAATTGGTATCGGGCTTAATGCATCTGCCAAACTATCTCAAATCCCATATAGCATTGATAATTCCCTAAGTCAAGTGGAGGTTTTTCCATCTGGAAAATTAGATGCCGATCTACAGCAAGTTGACTTAAGAAAGACCAACAGTTGGAGATTAAAACTTGGTGAGATTCATACCAATGAAATGTTAGAAGTACAATTGGTAAATTCAGTAGCTCCATTTGTACTTTGTAACCGGCTTGCAGCTTTGATGAAAAAAGAAAATACTGGGATGAAGCATGTCATTAATGTGTCTGCTATGGAAGGAAAGTTTCACCGTTGGCACAAAGAGGATAGACATCCACATACCAATATGGCAAAAGCCGCATTGAATATGATGACACATACTGCCGCTTCCGATTTTGCCAAATATGGCATTTATATGAATGCAGTAGATACTGGTTGGGTTACTGATGAAGATCCAGCAGAACTGGCAAAGCGAAAAGAAGAACTGCACGACTTCCAACCTCCATTAGATATTGTTGATGGTGCAGCTAGAGTTCTTGATCCTTTATTTGATGGGATAAATACTGGAAAACATTGGTGTGGTAAGTTCTTAAAGGATTATCGTCCTATAGATTGGTAATAGAGGAAATATTGAATTTCAAAAGTGTATAAAAATTAAACAGATTGGTATTTTTTATATTATTCAATTAAAATTTTTGTTACATTTGAATAGGTAATATTATCTACATAATCATGAAACCGTTAGTTGATATTATAATTCAAGATTGACTTAACTAATACACGATTGTGATTTTGGCTTTTGCAAAAAAATGAAATCATGAAAACCCAGCTTAACCATTTATGCATTATATTTTCGATTATTTTATTTTCTAGCTGTGCATCTATTTCAGGATTCGAAGAAGCAAGAAGTTTGGGTGAAGGAAACTCAGAATTAATAGTTTCTGGAAATTATACAAGAATACCAGATCTATTCGGTGATGAATTAGATATTTTTAATAATATTTCGTTTTTTAATGTAGAAGCTAATTATAAATATGGCATCAATGATAAACTAGATATTGGTATTAAAGCCAGTTCTAACGTTAATCTTGGTGGATTCATAAAATACCAGTTGATTGGTAATGAATTATCAAAATTTGCACTTGGAACAGGTCTAGAAATCGGGACCGTTTATGGACTTACGTATAACATTGGTGTCCCTATCTATACTACTTTCTATCCTAATGAAAACATTGCAATAAACTTATCTCCAAGAATAATATATCAGCAGACTCTCGATCCAGAAAACTCAGGAAGAACCTATCTAGGTGGTAATTTTGGAGTATTATTTGGAACAACAAAGAAATTTGGAATAGACATTGGGTACTATGATATCGATATTTGGAATGAGAATAGGACTTTGATAACTTTTGGGATAGGTGGTAAGTTTAGATTAGATGATTTATCTAATAAAAATAAAATCGGCGATTAAAAATCAATTATTTTTCAGATACATTTAATTTGCAACAAGTTTTTAAATTATATAATCCGAATTATTAACAATTTTAATTATAACAAACTAAAATGAAAAATCACTTTTATTATTTTATGGCTTTCGCCTCTAGCGTATTTTTGCTCTCAAGTTGTGCCTCTCTTACAGGGTTTGAAGAAGGTAGATCACTAGGAGAAGGAAATTCTGAACTCGGAGTCTCTGGTAATTTCACAAGGGTACCAGATCTTTTTGCAGATGAGGACGAGATTATAGACTCTCTAGAAATTAGTTCTTCTATTTCTTTCCCGAATATAGAAGTTAGCTACAAAAGAGGAGTAACGGATCAATTAGATGTCGGAGCAAGAATCAGTTCAAACTTAAATGCTAGCGCTTTTTTAAAGTATCAAGTAGTAGGAGACAAAACTTCTAATTTTGCCCTTTCTCCTGGGTTTGAATTTGGTACCGTATTAGGTCTTGCCTACAATGTTGGGATACCAATTTATGCATCATATTACCCTTCTGATGCTGTAGCGATAAACCTAACTCCTAGATATATGTACCAATTTATTTCTGGTGCAGAAAGTAGTGGAGTATCATATTTAGGAGGAAACTTTGGTTTACTTTTTGGAAGGAAAAACAAATTTGGTCTTGATATTGGATATTACAATGTAGGTCAAGAAGGTGGGTCTGATGCGCTTATTTCTTTTGGAGTAGGCGGTAAATTTAGATTCGGAGATTTTGATTTTGGGTCAAGCGATAAATCTAGCAGAAAGAAGAGAAAAAGATAAACCCTTATTTGCTCTTATTAGAAAATAAAATTAGAAAGGCTACTAAATCATCTTTAGTAGCCTTTTACTTTTAATAACTGATCCTAAGCATAATCTTATACAATTAATGCTATAAATTGTATTATAACTCCACAAACAGTTACAAATACCAAATGTGGTATTGTTTAAAAAGTATAGCTTTACGTTTTTAAACTAGCGATTCTATGAAAAACAATGTTGTCCTCCGTCAACTGAGATATATTTTTGATTTTAGCGATGATCAGATGATTGAGATTTTTGCACAAGCCGATGTTATTGTCACTAGAGCTCAAATTAGTGATTGGTTAAAAAAAGAAGACCACGAAGAATATCAAGTCATTTCCGATTCAACATTTTCCTCTTTTCTAAATGGTTTTATAAATCTAAAAAGAGGAAAAAGAGAAGGACCACAACCAGCGCCAGAAGATAGATTAAACAATAATATCATCTTCCGTAAAATAAAAATTGCTTTAAATTATAAGGATACTGATATTTTAGAGGCATTTGATCTTGCTGGTTTAAATGTCAGTAAACATGAAGTCAGCGCTATATTCCGAAACCCAAATCAAAATCAATATCGACCTTGTAAAGATCAATTTTTAAGGAACTTTCTATACGGTTTACAACTAAAATACAGACCAAAAAACTAATAGATTTTTGGCCTGTAAAAGTGTGTGATTCATTATAAAAAACAACAGATATACTTATAGCTACTGCTTGTTAGGCTGTGAATTTTTTGATTGTGCTTGTTCTACCTTTTCTTGCACTTCTTCATTTTCCTTTTTCACCAATGCTTCTGGTAAACTCATTCCACTCTGTTGTAAAAAGTCATTAAGTTGCGGCATCATGCCATAAAGTCCCTGCACAAAATTACCAACACCCTTTCCCGAACCGTTATCATATACTACAACTTTATCTATATCAAGATCCTTAATGGCAGAAGTTTGTATTTGCGCAAGTTCTGTTAATTTATCGATCATAAGATAACCGATAGCACTCTGCGGATCACCATTCGCTGCATCAACCAATTTCTGAAAACCTTCTGCCTGCTTTTTTAACAATGCTTCCTGTCCTTCTGCTTGTGCCATATACTTAGCTAAGATTGCATCTGCTTCACCTTTAGCAGTTTCTCTTCGTCTTTCTGCTTCTGCTTGAGCAGCGATTATGGCTTTTTGCTTCTCGATATCCGCTTCCACTACTTCATCAGCTTGACGTTTTGCTAGCTCCATTTTCCCTCTTGCTGTTTCAGCTTGTTGCTCTGCAACAAATGCTTCTTCTAACGCTTTCGCAGCAGCCACCTTTCTTGCTGCAGTAGCTTTCCTATCTGCCTCAGATACTTCAATATCTTTTAATGCATTAGAGTTTGCGATTTTGATATTGGCTTCATTTTTACCATGGATAGCAACGGCACGCGCTTCTGCTTCTCCGATTTCGGCTCTAGAGTTAGCTTCTGCAATACTTACCCTTTGCTTTTGCAGTGCTTCTGCCTCTCCTATTTCAGCAAGACTCAGTGAGTCCGCAACGTTTACCCTTTGTTGTTGATTGGCTTTAGCTTCTCCGACTTCTGCTCTACTATTTGCATCAGCAACTTTCACCCTTTGCTCTTGCTCAGCTTCCGCTTGACCGATTGCCCCAGTTCTAACCTCATTAGCAACTTTTACTTTTGCATCATTGATGGCTTTTGCAGCAGCTTCTTTTCCTAGTGCTTGGATATAACCAGATTCATCTTGGATATCTGTTACGTTTACATTGATTAATTCTAAACCTATTTTATTAAGCTCATTACCTACATTGGTATACACAGATTCTACAAACTTATCTCTGTCTGTATTCAATTCTTCAATGTCCATATTCGCAATAACCAATCTCATCTGTCCCATAATAATATCATGTGCCAATGACCTAATAGAAGGCTGATCTAAACCAAGTAAACGCTCAGCGGCTGAGATCATAAGATTCGGTTTATTGCTTACACCAACTGTAAATTGCGCTGGTACAGATACTCGGATATTTTGTTTTGACAATGCATCTTGTAGGTTTACATCAATGCTGATTGGAGTAAGATCAAGATACCTGTAGTCTTGAATAACTGGCCATACAAATGCTGCACCACCAGCATAACATTTTGCAGACTGCTCTCCACCTGTTTTTCCATACACTACTAATATTTTATCAGAAGGACATCGTCTATATCTACTAATAAAAAATACTAAAAGTAATAGTGCAAGTACAAGCACAAACCCAATAATTGGAAGAAATTGCATAGTTATATATTTATTTGATTAATTAAGTCTTCGTTCTACATAGGCATAATCGTCATCTACTTTTACTACCATTATCTTTGCTCCAGTTTCTAATTCTACATTTTTAAATGACTTTGCTTTTAGTTCTCTATTTACGCCATTCACATTAACAGATACCAACCCCGTTCCTTCATTAGCTGGAATTTTTAAATACACATCTCCCAATTGAAATAATGCATCTTCCATCCTCCAATTTACATTGGATTCATTCTTTAAAAGTAGTTTGAATATATAGTTCAATAAGAAGAAAGCTAAAGTTCCCGATACAACACCGACGACCAATGATAAAACTGGATTACTACTGGTTAATAACATCACCTTCATTACCCAAGATCCTACAGATATAAATGATAAAAATCCTTTAATCAAACCGATGCCACCAGCATCCGTTTCTACATCTGTCGAGCCAATTTCTACATCTAGTTCTAATCCTCCAATAAGAGAAATTAAGAAAAGTAAAACAAGCGCTCCTCCAGAAAAAATAGCAATCCATGTTAGCGCATAAATCATAATGATTAGATTTTGAAATTATTATTTGGTTTATATAAGCCTTGTAAAATAAACATTTTTTAGTACAATATAAGTTTCTTACATACACTATTCTCGTCTATGGATTTTATGGATTAGTCTATAATTATGAAAAATAGTGTGTTGTTATTCTAAACCGCAATGGCATAATATTTTATTCGCCCATTGTATAATTTTCTTTGAATAAATGGAGACACAAACCTCTTTGTTAATTAGCATGGCTTTAATTTTGTATTAAAACAGTTATTTTAGTACAAAATTTATTGCAATGAGAACACTATATACTACGCTGGCTTTATTGTTTTTAGTAAAGTCAATTTCTATTTGTCAAATAACTAGAGAGGGAAGCTTTGTAGCAGCTGATCCTGGAGTTTACCCGATTTCTGGTGATGTTTTAGTTACCTATGATAACGGTAATATTACTGTTGATTTTGCTTCTAATTTCTCGACTGTTCAAGGTATAACATTAGAAGTTTTCTTATCGAAAAGCAAAGATTTAGATACTGGTACTGATGTGTTAATTAGTGATGAGCCTTTAGATTCTGGCTCTAATATCGGAACACCAATCAATGGAGCATTTACCTTTAACGTTCCTACAGGAACAAATTTGTATGAATTCGACAACGTTATTGTCCAATGCACTTCTGCAAATATGCTTTGGGGTCATGCCAATCTTTGTGAAACAAACCTGAGTTTAGACACCAGTGATTTACCCTCTGATACCTATAGAGGAGAATTAACACTCCAAAGTATGTCCACGATACCTAATGTTACAACAACGAATTTTGAGGCTAGAGAATACGTAAGTCTTTTAGAAGGATTTGAAGCAGAAACGATGAGTGATTTTCTGGCTATTGCTGGTATGGCTTATGGATGTATTATTGAGTAAATCTAGTTTTTTCTTATGGCTGAAATCATTGACTTAAGTCAAGAAATTTATGCTGGAATGCCGGTGTATAAAAACTTACCTCAAGTTACTATGCATGTGCATAATACACACGAAGAGTGGGATGGAAATCACGACTCAAAGATAAAAACCCCAAGTGTCCATAAGTTATCTTTGGGAGAACATACAGGTACACATGTTGATGCCATAAACCATATGGCAAAAGAATATGTTAGAAAGTCAATCGATACCATGCCATTAAGCATGTTTTATACTTCAGGAATATGTTTAGATTTTAGGTCTAAAGGATTACGAGAATTGATTACCTCTCAAGAAATTGATTCTAAACTTGCTGAAAGTAATCAACAAATTAATCAAGGAGATACAGTATTGCTATGTACAGATCATTACAAAAAACATTTCAATACTGAGGATTGGAAAAATGGTCCTGGGATTACTACTGAAGCAGCCATTTGGTTTGCGAACAAAAAGATTGCTGCTTTTGGAGTAGAAACAATGTCACCTGGCGTTTCTGGGGTTTC
>JAHDBF010000089.1:0-7493 GCA_020630525.1 Saprospiraceae bacterium | reverse complement strand
CTTTTTTCAGGAGTAGTTTCCACCAATTTTGAAAGCTTGATATGTAGAATACCATTATCATAGCTGGCATCTATTTTATCAAGGTCTATATTTTTAGACATTGGAAATGACTTTCTAAATTTTCCGTAATTAAATTCTCTTCTAGAGTACTTAATTTCCTTATCAGAATCACTTTTCACATCTGCAGAGATGATTAGGTTTCTTTTCTCAACAGAAATATTCAAGTCTTCTTTCGTAAGACCAGGACAAGCAAGCGACAAAATATAGTTGTCTTCATTATTAATGATATTGACTTTTGGGTTACTATTTAGATTGTCTGCACCTAGTATTTCTCCAATACTAGTATTGAAAATTTCATCAAAGAAAGTATTGAAATTAATGTTGTTTTTATTTCTTGTATTATGCATGATAAAGTATTTATTGATTACTTAATGGTGATTGATTTTGGTTTAGCTTCCTCTCTTTTTGCTATAGAGATGTTGAGTATTCCATTTAAAGAACTTGCAGAAATGTTTTCTGTATTTGCATCCTCTGGCAACAAAAATGTTCTTTTAAATTGCGAGTAATCAAACTCTTTTCTTAGATATTCAACTGCTCTATTTTCAGAACTTACTTCTGCTTTGATATTAAGTTCGTTACCTTCTACCTGAATAGAGATATTTTCTTTTGAGATTCCGGGAGTGGATAATTGTATTTGATAACCATTCTCGTCTTCGCTAATATTAGCCAATACCCTAGAGTGGTTAAATGATCTTTTTGCAGTTGAGCAATTTCTTGTTGGATAAGATTTTGTTCTTGGATTAGACATTAATTGATATAACATGATTCAAATTTTTTAATTAATAATTTGAATCATCTAGATCAATATCTATTCCATGCCAGTTTTTGAAGAAATATTGGCAGAAAAGGGAAAAACAAGCAGACAAAATGTCACTATCGCGAGAAAATAAATGACATTTTGTCTGTTTGGGCTGTGTTTATTTTGTTTTAATGTACTTAATCGATCCTAAAGCATCATTGCTTTCGATATTCATGATATAAAGTCCTTCTGGAAAATTAGTGCTATCGACTGTTTTTATATTTTGACCTTGGAAAACCTTTACGCCATTCATATTGAATATGCTTACAGAATAATTTTGTTTATCTGTTATGATATTTACAAATGTGCTTGATGGGTTTGGTGATACGCTGAACCAAGAATTGTCTATGTCTTTTGTCGAAGTCTCAAATTGTACCAATTCGCTTCTTGGTCCTTCTAACATCGCCCTCATAATCGCTATTTGCTCTAGCGTAAACATGTTTTGACAACTTTCAACTGAGTAATCCATATAGTTTTCAATCATATCAGGTAGGTCATCCTCTAAGCAAGAATCTTTAACGTGTAATTGTGAACAAGGAGGAATGTCTGCTTGCGGTTGCGAGTTAGAACCAGCAGCTGGCGTATCAGAGATACCGTCATCCATCGTACAATCTCCGTCACCCCAGATATGTCTTAACCCTAGGTAATGTCCAACTTCGTGCGTAGCAGTTTTTCCTAAATCTGCAATACCTGCCAATGGTCCAGAAGCAGGATTGTTTTTTCCCCATGCTTGATAGTGGATAACTACGCCATCTACTTCATCGGTATTCGGTGGCACCGTACCCGCAGGCCAGTTTGGAGCTTCGACTGGAGGATACGCAAAACCAAGTATTGAAGGTAAACTCATACCACCAAAATCAATAGCTAAGTTACATACCCAGATATTTAAATACTTTTTTACATCCCATGCATTCTTACCACCTTCGGCTTCAAATTTTACATTATCTAGACCTAAGCCTCCATCTACTCCGCTTCCACCCAATGCTTCGTTAAAACAATCTATGGCCTCTTGCGAGTTGTTTTCTGGGTTTAATATATCGAATCCACAATCCGTTATAGCCTCTAAAATACTAGTAAGATCTAATTCTAGGAAAGAGGCATTATTCGTAAATGTTCTAGTGATTCCATTGGTTTCACTGCCTTCTGGATCTTCTGTTGCTAAGTAAAATTCTATTTCTGCATCTCCAGCAACATCTGCAAAAATGTCTCTTGTTTCACTTGCACTTGCATTTAGTCGACGGAAATCTTCATTAAGAATATCTATCTGTTCTTGCACCAACTCATCAGAGATATTTTGCTCATTATTATTATAAACAACATGAACAACTACTGGAATTTTATACACTACTCCATTTCTACTATTAGTTGCTGATTGTGCATTTTTAAATGTCGTATTTATCAGTTCAGTAACACCTGGATATTTCTCTTCAAAGTGATTTTTGATGATCTGATCCCCACACATAAATTGTGCAGAAATAATATGCGTAAACGCCAATAGAAATAATGTAAAAAATATGTTTTTCATCTTGCTTAATTTTTGTTTGTTCAAATATACATTTTCGGCTATAAATAGAATTGAAATTATGTTTCTTAATACTCCTAAAGTCTTCTTAGATAAGTATGATTATGCATCAAGGTCAAAGTGAGATAGTTTTCTAAAACTTTCTAGTCGCTGTTTTATTTCAAATTCTGAAAGGCCTTTTACTCTTTTAATACTAAAGTCTTCTACACAAAAAGATGCCATTGCAGATCCATGGATCACAGCACGTTTCATATTTTCAAAACTAATGTCATCTGTACTTGCAAGGTAACCGATAAATCCTCCTGCAAAACAATCTCCTGCGCCAGTTGGGTCTTTAACTTCGGCTAACGGCAAAGCTGGAGCGAAAAAGATTTCTCCTTCGCCAAAAAGCAATGCGCCATGTTCTCCTTTTTTAATAATAAGATATTTTGGTCCCATTGTTAGAATTTTCTCTGCTGCTTTTACTAGTGAAAATTCTCCTGATAATTGACGTGCTTCTTCATCATTTATGGTAAGTACATCGACACGAGCAATTACTGCTAATAATGCATCCAGTGCAATATCCATCCAAAAATTCATCGTATCTAAGACGATAAGTTTTGTATCATTTACTTGATCTAAAACTTTGGCCTGCACTTCTGGAGTAAGGTTTCCTAAGAGTAAATATTTAGAATCTTTGTACGACTCGGGAAGTACCGGATCAAAATCTTCTAGTACATTTAATTCTGTAGCTAGTGTATCACGGCCATTCATATCATCATGATATTTTCCAGCCCAGAAGAAAGATTTTTTATCTTCAATGACCTCGATTCCAGAAGTATCTATATTCTTTTCATTCAAATATTCCAATTCAGACTTTGGAAAATCACCACCAATAATGGAAACTAAATTTACTTTATCAGCAAAATACGATGCTGCTATTCCACTATATAAACCCGCTCCACCAACTACTTTTTCAGCTCGTCCAAAAGGCGTTTCTATATCATCAAACGCAACAGTACCAACAGTTATAAGACTCATTTTTTATTTTTTATGCCGCAAAGATACTTTAATAAAGTATTTTCAAAATTCTATGTCGACATAAAAAGCTTGACATATTATTCATGAAAAGAAAAACGTAGGTAAGTAATTTTTTTTCCTTTAGCCAAATGTTGTCTTTCGTAGTATGTTTGGATCAGTAAATTTTCTTCTATTTCTGGGAGACTATAGATATCGTCAATGTCTTTGTGTATGGTTATTTTCCCATTTTCCTCGATCATTTCTTTGCTAAAGTCATACAATTCTCGAGAATCCGTTTTAAGATTTATATACTTATTTGTACCAATTAATGCACGGTATCGATCGAGGAAAATTTGTGCAGTTAACCGCCGATTGGGTTTTGAAAGAAAAGGATCAGGAAAGGTTATCCATATTTCATCAATTTCACCAGGATCAAAAAAATGTTTTATTATTTCAATTTTAGTTCTTAAAAATGCTACATTTTCTAATCCATCATTGATAGCATTTGTTGCACCTCTCCAGATACGCGCACCTTTTATATCAACACCAATATAATTTACTTCTGGATTTAGCTTTGCCAGTCCTAGAGAGTATTCTCCTCTTCCACACGCCAATTCAACACAAATAGGTTTATCATTTTTAAAATGTTCGCTTGCCCACTTTCCTTTTAAAGAAACAATATTGCCTTGAGAAGTCATTTCTGGGTTTTTCATGTCGAAAACCTCAAAAACGTTTGGAAATGTCTTCATTTCAGCAAACTTCATCAGTTTATTACGCTTAGCCATCGTTACAATTATGTTAATAGCGCAATAATAATTTAATAGGTTGTACTTTTGCAATTTGAAAACATAAGAATCCAAAATTTCGTTGTAAAACGATAAATATTAGACATGAAGAAATTGATTATAATCGCCATAACAAGTGTACTATTCATCAGTGTAAACCAAGCACAATCGTATAAAATTGGTGTAAAAGCAGGTTTAAACTACTTTCAAATGAATGGTCCTTTAGAGACATCTGGAAACGAAGAATACTCACTTTCTTCTGGTTTTCATTTTGGTATAAACTTTACTTATTACGTTAGCGATTTTGTCGGCTTTAGAGGAGAATTATTGTATAATCAGAAAGGGAGTAGACAGACATTTAATGGGGATAGTTATTCTATAATAAAAATAGGAACTGAAAACCTTTATTTAGAAGGGAATAGAGATTATAAAATGGAATATAGCTTATCTTACCTTTCATTACCATTAGTGGCGGTTGTTAATCCAACATCTAAGATTGAATTATTTGGTGGTATAAATTTAGACTTTTTAATTGGTCCTGTTGGGAGTGGTAGTTATGTGTATACTAATGACGATGGAGTATTATTCGAACGATCGTTACAACATAGATATAACAATGATGTGGCTGGCGAATTTAATAGTAGACTTGAGCAACAAGGATCATTTATCGTAATCGATATAGACGATGAATTAATCACTGCTAGAAAATCTATTGGTGCATATTACTACTATGACGATGAAGTAACTGGAAGCAGGTTTAACTGGTTTGATGTCGGTTTGACGGCAGGATTTGCGTATTATATTAATAAAGGACTTTACTTAGGAGGTCAGTTTACCTACGGATTATTAGATTTAACTCAAGAACAATATGATGTATCATTGGCGGAGCTAAATCCGGATGGTAGCTTTATAACAAGAGATGATAAAGACACTCAATTTGGTGCACAGTTTTCATTAGGCTTTAGATTTTAGCAATTAAAATGAAGAAAAGCACTATCTTATTTTTAGTAATTTTTATCCTTGGCTATATAGGTTATAAAGTATATCAAATGCCTAAGTTTAAAGCCGGAGAAGATGTACCTAACTTTACAACTACATTACTAAATGGCGAACAATTTTCTCTAAGTGACCTAAAAGGCAATTACGTATTACTTGATTTTTGGGGATCATGGTGTGGTCCATGCAGAAAAGAAAATAAAGATCTAGTAAGCTTATATCAAAAACATAAAGACAAGAATTTTGAGATAGTTTCTGTGGCGATAGAAACACGAAAAGAAAGCGCTATAAAAGCAATAAAAAAAGACAAATTAGATTGGGATAAACACATCGTTTTATTAGACAGATTTAAATCAGATATTGCAAAACAATTTGGCGTAAGAGAGATTCCAACAAAATATTTAATAGGTCCAAATGGAAATATATTAAGCGTAAACGAATCATTTCTGGCACTAGATTCCTTTCTATCAAATACTTTAAACTGACATCTTTTACACTTTCGACTGAAATAATGCCAAAATGTCTGTAAAATCACAAATGGCTTAAGAATTGATCTAATGATGAGAACACTAAAATATCTTAAGAAAATGGCTAAGAAAAATAAAGAAGACATTAAAGAACAAGAAGAAATACAAGACCAAGTAGATAATGTCGATGTTCAAGAAGAAAATACAGAAGAAACCATTGAACTATCTAAAGAAGAAACTTTAGAAATAGAACTAAAAGAATCAAAAGAGAAGTTCTTGCGCCTGTATGCAGAATTTGAAAATTATAAAAAACGTACAATCAAAGAAAAATTGGAGATGATGAAAAATGCATCCCAAGATTTAATGAAAGCATTGATTCCTGTTGTCGATGATTTTGATAGAGCAAAAAAAAGCGCTGAGGACGAATCTAGTGAGGAAGCTTTTAGTGAAGGCGTAACGCTTGTATATAATAAACTCCAAACCACATTGGCAAACAAGGGACTAAAAAGAATGGAAAGCAACGGAGAAACTTTTGACCCAGAACTCCACGAAGCCTTAACAGAACTTCCTGTCAATGATGATGAAATGAAGGGGAAGGTAATAGATACGATTACACAAGGGTTTTACTTGAATGATAAAATTATTCGCCACGCGCAAGTTGTAGTAGGAAAGTAATCACTACAACATAAATTATTACAATGGCAAAAAGAGATTATTACGAAATATTAGGTGTTGCAAAAGACGCTGATGCTACAACAATAAAAAAAGCTTACCGTAAAGTAGCAATGAAATATCATCCAGACAGAAACCCTGATGATAAAGCTGCGGAAGAAAAATTCAAGGAAGCAGCAGAAGCATATGAGGTTCTTAGCGATGAAAATAAAAAAGCCAGATACGACAGATATGGACATGCTGGTGTAGATCCCAATGGTGGCGGATTCGGCGGAAGAGGAGGAATGAATATGGAAGATATATTTTCGCAATTTGGAGATATATTCGGAGATTCAGGAAGTCCTTTTGAAAGCTTTTTTGGAGGACGATCAGGCCGTACCAGATCTACTGGACAAAAAGGAAGTAATATCAGAATAAAAATGGCATTGACCATAGAGGAAATAGAATCTGGTATTACCAAAAAAGTAAAAATTAAAAAACAAAACAAGTGTAACCACTGCAACGGATCAGGCGCTAAGGATAGCAGTTCTGTAAAACAATGCGGCACTTGTAACGGAGCTGGATATGTGCGACAGGTACGCAGTACGTTCTTAGGACAAATGCAAACAACAGGTGCGTGTCCATCATGTAATGGTTCTGGACAAATGGTAACAGCATCGTGTAGCAAATGTAGAGGAGAAGGAAGAAACTACGAAGAGGCAGAAATCGAAATCGAAGTACCAGCAGGCGTGCAGGAAGGCATGCAGTTGTCAATGAGAGGTTCTGGAAATTCTGGTAAAAATGGAGGCTCTAATGGAGACTTACTGATCGTAATAGAAGAAAAGCCACATGAAAATTTTACCAGAGATGGACAAAATGTAATTTATGATTTATTTATAAATTTTGCAGATGCCGCTTTAGGAACAAAAGTAGAAGTACCTACCTTAAAAGGAAAGGTAAATATCAAAGTGCCACCAGGCACTCCTGCAGGAAAAATATTTAGACTTAAAGAAAAAGGATTGCCTTCAGTACAAAGCTATGGTCGTGGAGATCAATTAATCAATGTAAATATCTGGACTCCTAAAAAATTGACTGACAAAGAACGCAAATTATTAGAAACCATGCGTGATATGGAAAATTTCCAACCGCAGGTGAATAGCGGAGAGAAAGGATTTTTTGAAAGAATGAAAGACTATTTTGAGTAATGAGAATAA
>JAHDBF010000088.1 GCA_020630525.1 Saprospiraceae bacterium | reverse complement strand
AGCGGAAGAAGAGGGATTCGAACCCCCGGTGCCCGTGAAGGCACGCCGGTTTTCAAGACCGGTGCATTAAACCAGCTCTGCCATTCTTCCAATTCTAAGCGTGCTAGCTTTTAAAGCGTTGCAAATGTAATACCCTTTATTCTTTTATCGAAATAAAAAGGGACTACTTTTCTTAGTCCCTTCATTTTTTTTTATTCTTAACGGTATTTGGGTTTATAATGCCCTTATTTCTATTATGACAATGTTTCCATATCTCTGATCAATATGCTTTTTCTTTTAAAATATATCTGATTAGATTTTTTAAGGTCATTCAATACTGAAGTTACTGTCTGTCTAGAAGTTCCAGTAAAGTTTGCAATATCTTGCTGTGTTAGCGAATGCTTTATAAGCATCTCAAAACCAATTTGAGTACCTAATTTATTTGCGTTGTCTTTTAAGAAATCAATTATTCTTGTTCTTGCATCATTTAAAACTACTGATTCAAATCTTTTCTCTGCCATTGATTTTCTTTGTCCTAAAAACTTGACAATATTATATGTCAGGTTCCAGTCTGACCTCATGTACTCTCTAAAATTTGCAATATTTATCGCTAAAATCTGAACACCACTTTCAAGCGCTACTGCAGAATCTAGACGAGATTTTTCCTCGTATAAACCAGATTCTCCAAAAACAGAATATGGACTAATGATGGATTTTATTACTTCTCTTCCATCTTCGCTCTTTCTGCAGATTTTAACCATTCCTTTGATGACAATAAACATAAATTTACAATCTTCACCAATGGAATAAATCTTTTTACCTTTGGAAATAACTTGCTTTTCAGTAATATCTGATAAATTTTCTAGGGCTGCTGTGCCTAAATCTGCAAATAGATTTACACGCGACAACGCATTTACTCTTTCATCAAGTTGGACTCTCGATAACATAAAACTCGTTTGTTTAATTATTTAAATAATTAAAGGGTTGAAACGAGGTGTTGAAAAAATTTAATAAAAAAGGTTAATACAATGTTGGATTAGAAATAAACTTGCTTGCTTGATGTGCTAAAAGAACTGAACAAACCAGCTCCGCCATCTACATTAGAATAATCTACAACAGGGAAAGAGGATGAAAATTGACTCGAAACATGCTGGTCTGAGATACGCTGATGATAAATGTAGCAATCTCGACTAACAGTGTTTAAAACAAAATTAATATTATTTATTTCTGTATTGAATTTATCAGCTGTTAATGAAAAATCAATATTGAAATTTATAACATCAGTTTCTAACTTATTATAATCAATAAATATACCATTTTTTTGAACGAACTCATCTACACCATAAAATTCTAATGGAATAGTTATTTTTCCTTCTATATCTTTATTGATATTTACATAATCTGATCCTTGATTTAATTGCACTTGAGGCACTACCTGATAAAATACGTCTTCATTTTCAGGATCCGGTAATTGCAATGCTACTTCAAATTTAAAATCAATTTTATCTACAGAGCTATAATCGGTTTTATCTATAACTTGTATGTCTTTTAATTCTTTTACAAATGGAATTGTTGTAGTAGCGTTAATCTCTTCTATGTGAGAAAACTTTTCTTCTCCAGGGGTAGCAAAAACTTTAAAATCAAATGTTCTTCCAGGCTGTAACCTTGGCATTAAATCTCCACCACTATTGACATACATACCTGGAGACTGATTTGTCGTATTATTGGTAAGACGACTTGTTTTTACATCTCCATTTGCATCTACATATTCTACAAGAACAGTAACTTCATCTCCAACTGGTTGGCTAGGAGAATCTCCATTTGAGAATCCTGAAGTAGTAACGACTTGAGCTGAAGGGATTTTATCCGCATTTAATTCACATAGTACATAAAATTTAGGGTCTGAATTTTCTAACTCTGGAGTCCACGAAGATTCACAACCTATAAGGATGTACAATGTGATAATAAATAATATGTAATTTCTTACGCTCAAAAATCTATTTTAGTCAGTCAATTACTTTAATATACCCAAAAATATTGAATTTAATCGAGTATTTCAGGGATAACAGGTTTTAAAAACCAAATTTTAACAAATAGGATAAACTTAAATTCTTAAAATGTCAAGTATCAGTCTTTTGTTTCCGATATTAAGACGAAGAATTCCATAAAAAGGGACATTTTTTGTTAAAATGACAGACTATAACTCATACTTGGTAAAATAGTAAACAATTTATTTGAACGTTGCACTAAGCTATTGGGGTTTTCTGAATCCAGTACAATATCAATGTAAACTGGATTATCATAGTTTAATACATTATATACTCCTAGTGTAAGTTTCTGTCTTGCCCACTTGTATTTTGTATAAAAATTAAAACCGATATCCATTCTATGATAATCTTTGAATGATTGGTCATTTATGCCTGAGTATCTATAAACGACCAAATTTTCTAAGTTTTCAAAATCTACTTGTGCGTATTCTTGAGGCAATGATATTGGAGTAGCGCTCCCATAATTATAAAGCAATGAAAATTCTGCACTTTTATTTATTTTTTGAATAAATGCCAATTTCAAATTATGTCGGCGATCATATCTATGTCTAAATGGTTCACCATTATTTAATTCTTCGAATGTTCTAAACGCATACCCAAAAGTATAATTACAATTCCAATTGGTTTTACCTGCGGTTTTGTTCAAAAAAAACTCAATTCCATATGCTTCTCCAGTTCCTTTTGCTAAATCGTTTTGCCAATTGGTGTTTTCAGAAATAAATACAGGAACTCCTGAACCAAAAGCAATAATATCTTTCATTACTTTATAGTAAGCTTCTGCTCCATACTCTATTCCATTCTCTCGAGTAGACCCCATTCCAAAAGAGGCCACCCATCCTGATTGAGGTTTTAATGCCGAGGTGCTAGGTAACCATACATCTATTGGTAATCCTAATCCAGAATTGGTAATTAAATGCAGATATTGGGCAACAAAGCTGATTGAAGTTTTAAAGTTAAATTTATTCCTTTTATAATTGAATGCTGCTCTTGGTTGAGGTAAAAAGAAGTTGGCATCCTCCGCAAAGATTAAAGATTGGTGTATTCCCAAATTCAAGGTGCTGTATTTACCTATGTTAATCTGGTCTTCAAAATAAAATTGATATTCTAAACCTGTAATGGAAGGATTTGTCAACTGTGATTGTAAGATACTGCTCGTTATAACTGTTGAATCTGATACGATATTATCTGTCTGGTTTGCATATACAAATCCGGGTTTAAACGTATGTGATATAATATTTGCACCAAGCCGAATGGTATTCTTACTATTGGGTAAAATATCGAAACCTAAATTTACTCCTATATCTTGAATAGAACTTTCGTAATATCCTGCATCAAATGCCACATTTAGGGATTGATCAAATTGGTTTTGAATCCTTTTTAGATTGAAAGTTCCAAAATTGTATTTGGTATAATAGCCAGTAAGTTTGAGAAATGCTTTTTTGCCTAATTGGCTTGTTAATGTGGTTACTGCTAGTTCATTGCCCCAAGATCCATCATTGGCATTTAAGTCATTCCTAATAGTGTCTTGTTGCATTATTTCGGTATCTCTAAAGGAGGAAAAATTGTCCGAACCTTTATAATAACTAAAGAAAATTCTCGCCTTTTTCCCTAATTTAAAATTCACCTTACCATTCAAGTCGTATAATTTGTAATCTGTATACCCTTCTGTATCGTCACTATTCACGAACATACTAAAGTCCCTTAACCACAAATCCATAAATGATCTTCTGAATGAAAATAAAAATGAAGATTTTCCTTTTTTTATTGGTCCTTCTAAAGTACCTCTTGCAGATAATAGTCCAATAGATAAATCTCCGTCGATTCTTTCTTTGTTCCCATCTCTTGTTCTCACATCTAGGATAGAAGATAAACGACTGGCATATCTTGCTGGAAAACCGCTTTTATATAATGTTGCGCTTTTAACTACACTGGGGTTGAATACAGAAAAGATACCCAAAGCATGATAGGGATTGTACAAAGGAACACCATCTAATAATATTAAGTTTTGATCTACAGATCCACCTCGTACACTCATTCCTCCTACCCCATCTGGACCAGTCGTTACACCTGGTAAAGTCTGTGTCATTCTGATTACGTCAGGTTCTCCCATCAATGAAATCGTACTAACAATCTGGTCTAAGGTTATGGTGTTTATGCTACCTGTTACTTCTGACGGTTCTGGCGTTTTCTTATCAATGATTAGAACTTCGTTTAATTTGTAAGATGGATCTAATTTTATATCAACTAAAGTATCTCTTTGTAGTTTGAATTCTTCAATTCCAAGCTGATAACCTAAATAAGAAAAATAGACTCTTTGGACTCCTTTTGGTAGGGTAAAACTGTAAAATCCATATTCGTTAGTCACCGTCCCATCTGATTTGTCATACAGATATACATTGGCATTTATGAGTGGTTCTCCAGATTCTGCATCTTTTAGGTATCCACTAATAGTCAGTTTATCTTTGCTTTTAGCGTAAACATCTTTAATAATGGATATTTGACTACCTACAATTCTATATTTTGCGCCTGTTTTTTCAATAAGGTCATCGATGACTAATCCAAGCGGGCGATTTCTGGCATTTATGGTAATTATAGAATCTACAGGTAATATCTCGTCTTGGAACGCAATATTTACCTTAGTTTTTAAGGTAAGTTCGACTAGTATGTCTTTTAGGGATTTATCTTCTGCACTATAAGTTACGAGTTGTTCATCAGGCATAGTGGCCTGACCGAATAGAGAAATACTACTAATAATTAGTAGTATAATAATATATGATTGCTTACCCATTTAGACGCATAAAAATATATCCAAAAGTAATGTACTATATGTCAAGTACAAAAACCAAGCTAGTTTTTAATGAAATTTTATTTACAATTGATTGAAGAGATCGTATATGCAGTATCTCCTGTTTGTCTCAATTTGTAATTAAACGACGCATGTAGCAGTTGGAATACTGTTTTAGGATTTGCATCATCTATGATTGGTGCAGTAAAGTGACAATCTACAGGTAATTCTCCTTGGATATCAATTTTGATATTAAAGAAATGCTCCATGTCAGCAAATACTTGTTTGATACTTGTTTTATTGAATGATAATCTTCCTTTGGTCCATAATACTTCATTGGAGTATAAGTTTAGAGAACTGATTATTGGTTCACTATCCATGCTACTATAGCTCAATTGCGTATCCTTATCTAAATTGTATGATTTATTGTCTATAGTGGCTATAGCACTTCCATTCAACACGTTGATGCTCAGTTTGCCTTTTTCGCTCTTAGACAGTACGATATCAGCATCGGTAGCTTCAATAGAGACATCATTTAGTACAATTGACTCATCATTGGTAACCTTAAGGAAAATATCTCCTTCGACATCTATCATTTTTCCTGATTCTCTATCCAAAGTAAGATTTGTACCAGGAGATAGCGTTGTATTGATGCCATCTACCAACATTTCTTTTCTTGAATTAGAGTCGTTGGATATAGTTGTATTGCTATTTAGAAGGAAAAATGCAAGAGAAGAAGACAAAATAAGTAGTGCAACTATACCAAATAAAGCAAACTTACTAGAAAGTAAACTTGAGTTAGCTGGTTGTGCATCTATTTGCGGAGTCTTGTCATAGGGTAAGTCATGATCCGTTGCAAACTTGTCAAAGGCAGCTTCTGCGTCAAAAGAAAAGTCAGGAGTATAGTCACCTGTATTTTCCCATACAGTAGCCATATCATCATACAGGGCTTTGAATTCAGCATCTGATGCTTTTAAAGCTTCGAAGTTTTTAGCTTCTTCAGCGCCGAGTTCATTTGTTAAACCCTTAGTAATTATTGATATGTGATTGTGCTTATACATCTTCTTCTGTATAGTAGACAAGATAATTACTATCCACCCCTATGTCACCCTTTATTTTTATCATTTATTTTGAAAATACTTTAAATCTTCTCTCAAAAGCTTTAGTGCTTTGGAGATTTGATTTTCTACTGTCTTAACGGAAATATCTAGTTTTTCTGCTATTTCTTTATAAGATAACTCTTCAAACCTACTCAAAGAAAAGACAATTCTACATTTTTCTGGTAATCGATCAATAGATCTATGCAAATATTCTTCCAACTCCGAGGATTCCATATTTTCTTGCGAATCTGCGGAATCGTTCTTAAAATTAACAATTTCGTCTTCTTCTGCAAAATCAATGCGTTGAGATTTTATAAAGTTTAGTGATCTATTGCGAATTGCAGTTCTTAGATAAGAGGAAAGCGAGGTTTTTATATTTAATCTATCCCTTTTTTTCCATAGGTCATAAAATAAATCTTGAACCAAATCTTCGACCACTTGCTTATCACGAATGTATCTAGCACCAGAAATACAGATATACTTGTAATATTGTTTAAATATTGCTTCGATTGCGTCCACCTTTCCAGCGTGGAGCATCTCTAATATTTCCTGGTCAGTGTAATTCAAAATAACACTTTAGTGGAACAACTAAAAAAGATTTATTAACTAGCAGGTTTTGCTTTTCTCTTTGTTTTAAAGAATTCTTTTAGTTGTTTTTCATTCATAAAATTAAAATCAAGGAATGTTGCTTGTACAAATCGTTTGATATCTTGGTAGTCCTTACCTCTTTTATCAGTATAATGTTTTAATAGCTTTTTGATATACTTTAAGCTAGTATCTTTTACATCTTGATTAAAATGTTGATTATCAAAAATCTGTATATAATGGCTTATGGTTTTATTTATTTCAAAGTAATCTCCATAATCGGTTACTTCTAATTTATTCATCAAATCTTGGAAGTATTTTAATACTGTATTCCTAAGACATGTATTTTGCAAAGATAATCCTTCATTTGAATAATAAAATTCTCTTACTTGGTCGATCGCTTGTTCGTTAACATATCCAAGTGATTGCATGCTGTTTAATACTTTAAAGTATGCACTTATTGTGTCGTTTGGTGTGGTATCTATAAGTGGTATTAGTCTCTTCTCATCTTTAGCGGAAACGTCGAATTCACTCCACTTTTCTTTGATTAATCTAAAGAAAGTTTCTTCAAATAAGTTTACTGTTGTTCTCCATTTGTTAATAATTCCTTTAAAGTTTTCATTTACTGTTTCGTGCAGGTCAAATTTTAGTCCCAGTAATAAATACATTTCTATAATATTAGGATTATTCCCATTATCACTGTGGTTGCTGATGAAGGTATAGATCTCTTGGACGAATGAGTTATGGCTTGTTGGATGATTTTTAGCTCTGTATAGTAAAAACGACTTTAACAACTCGAATTCTCTAATGAATTCTGGTAAAGTTGTTGGGAAGTTGGCAGTATAAAAATTTAAGCTTTGGAATTGCTTACTGTATCTCACGTAACCAGTCTTTCTAAGTCTAATATCGTGATATTTGCTTAAGTTTTGACTTTCTAAAAAAGATTTTACTCTTTTATTATTGATACTGTTAATGATATTGGTAATCCAGATATCGCTACTTAGTGCAAAACCTATTTGAATGGCTTGTCCAACTCTGAGACTAATTTGGTCAAAGTTTGATGACAAGATAATTTTATCAAGAATTTTTCTAAAATGTGTTTGTGGTCTTCTGTATTTAAAATTTTCGTTTAATTGACCTCTTAGTACAGTATATCCTAATAATTTTGGGATATACAATCCTTCAAACGCTGAATCAAGGAGATACTCTTCTAACGATATTAGCTGTAGCGGCTCGTCTTTAGCCACTTTTTCATAGACTTTATGAATACCGCCTTCGTATTTTTCTACTAAGGCTTTATATTGTTCTTCCTCTTCTTCATCTAGAAATAAGGCAAGCTCTTCTGACTCTTGAATTTGTTTTTTAATATCATCTAATTCTGAGATATAGATAGTAGCAAGCTCTTTCATAACATTTTGTTTTTATAATTACGAACCTAGTAAAACACAAAAGGCTTTACTAGGTTCTTAAAATTTTCTCCTTGTAAAATTTCCATAAAGGAAGTAAAATATTTATTCTGCAGTTGGCGCGTCTTCTGCTGGTGCTTCTGGTGTCTCAGGTGCATCAGTTGTTTCAGGAGCAGCTGCTTCTGCTACTTCTTCAACTACCTCTTCTGCTGCTGCAGGTTCTGCATCACCACTAAAAGCCTCTTTTGTAGCTTCATCAATCTCTTTAGTAGGTGCTGCTTTAATTTCACCAGATACTTTTTTCCAAAATTCTTCTTTTCTCTTTCTTTCTTCTTCTACTCTATTGGCAATTTTAGCTTCTTTTTTCTCTATCCAATCATTGTACATTTCCATTGCCTTTTCCTCCGTCAATGCACCTTTAGCTACGCCTCTCATCAGGTGTTTTCTATACAACACCCCTTTAAACTTCAACATCGCATTTACGGTATCAGTAGGTTGTGCACCTTTTTTTAACCAATCGAATGCTTTATCTCTGTCTAAATCTATTGTTGCTGGAACGGTAAGTGGATTGTAACTTCCGATTTTTTCGATAAATTTACCATCTCTCGGAGATCTTGCGTCAGCAACTACGATGTGGTAAAATGGTTTTTTCTTTCTTCCTTTTCTGGCTAATCTGATTTTTACTGCCATTGTTGTTAAATTTTAATATGATAAAAATGGTTTCAAACCAGAATCACTTGTAAACAAACATCTGGTTTTAACGGGCGCAAAGATAAGAATAATATTCTAATATTGCGTCAGTTATGCTATCACAATAAATTTGTTTCTTTGCATAAAAAGAAAAATGGCAAAAGTAGCAGTTATTATGGGCTCTGATTCCGACTGGAATATCATGCAAGCAGCAGTAAATATACTTAAAGAACTTGGCATTAGTTATCGCACCACTGTTGTTTCTGCACATAGAACTCCAGAAAGGATGTATGAATTTGCTAAAAATGCAGCAACTGAAGGATTTAATGTAATTATTGCTGGTGCAGGAGGTGCGGCTCATCTTCCCGGTATGGTGGCTTCTATGACAACTTTACCCGTTATAGGTGTACCAATTAAATCTTCTAATTCGATTGATGGATGGGACTCTATATTATCAATTTTACAAATGCCTAATGGAATTCCCGTCGCTACTGTTGCACTAAACGGGGCAAAAAATGCAGGTCTATTAGCTGCAAGGATTTTGAGCGTTAGTGATACCCAACTTTCTGAAACATTGGCTCAATACAATCTTAATATGAAAGAAGCTGTCCTGAAAAAAGCAGCAATTGTAGAACAAAATAATTTATGACAAAAAAAAGAGTGTAACCAAGACTATTGCTACACTCCATATTTTTATTTCTTATTTAGAATATTTTATCTAGGAACGAGATTAAACTCTACTCTTCTATTTAGTGCTCTACCACTAAGCAAACTATTATCTGCTATCGGTCTTTCTTCTCCAAATCCAGTAAAGCTAAGTTTTCTCGGGGTTATTCCTCTTGAGATAATATAATCATAACAAGCTTCTGCTCTTTTTTGCGAAAGACTCTTATTTGCGCTAGCAGCACCAGTACTGTCTGTATGTCCTTCTATGCTCAATCCATAATCAGGGTACCTTTTTAATATTTCTGCTATTTGATTTAATACTGCATAAGATTCAGGTTTTAGGGTATTCTTGCCTGTATCAAACTGTACTGCTCTCATCGCTAAATCTAAAACCTCTCGGTCTTCTTTTGCAATTTCAGGACATCCCATATTATCTATAGATCCAGGAGAGGTTGGACATTTATCTCTATTGTCTGCAATGCCATCTCCGTCAGAATCAGGACATCCATCATAAACCTGTAACCCAGGTTGGGTCGGGCATTTATCATAAATATCACCAATGCCATCATTATCAGTATCAGGACAACCACTTGCAGAAGCCAATCCGTAAATATTTGGACATCTATCTACATTGTCTGGGATACCATCACTGTCTAAATCCTTTATTGGACAACCATTATTTTCTGGAGATCCTTTTTCATCAGGACAATTATCAATGTCATCTGACACTCCATCATTGTCTCTATCATTGGCAGGGCAACCTTTATTTTCGATCGGTCCAACCATATTTGGACATTCGTCATCATTGTCAGACAGACCATCACCATCTGTATCTGGACAACCTTTGAAGGCTTTTAATCCTGCATAATTTGGGCAATTGTCTTTATAGTCTGGAATACCATCACCATCTTTGTCAGGACAACCATTCATCTCCTCTAATCCAGCTTCTTGAGGACACAAATCTACTTCATCTATTAATCCATCACCATCAGAATCTGTCATATTTTTTTCTTCCATCATTTCCTCTTCTTGTTCTTTTTCGAGGATTTTCATTGGTTTTTCCTTAGCTGATGTACCAGAAAATTGGAAAACAAATCCTAAGCCATGATGCAAGTTATTCCGGTTTTCGGCTAGACTGTATCTATATTCTGATTGAAAGTTTATAAATGCATTATCCGTAAGTTGAATAAACAATCCTGCGCCAAAGGGGATCTGAATATTAAAATCACCTTCTACTTCTGTGACTGCACCAATTCCAGCCAAAAGATATGGCATAGCTATGTTACTTGTTGTGTTAAATACATAGTTGGCTTTAGCATCTAGGCCATATACTGACTTGTGCAAACAATTATCTAAATCAGAATTATGGTGTCTTACAACACCGGCTTTAAATGGTATATTGATAAATAAATTATCTGATATTTTTCGGTGATATCCAATTTCGAATCCACTGTGGTAGGACTTAAAATCAGAAATGCTGCCTCCATTCTGACTTTGGTAATCAAGAAATAACCTCTTGAACGAAATCCCATTTTTATAATTAGGACTTTGCGCATAGACATCAACACTCAAAAAAAGTGCAGTACAAAATGCTACTAGAATGTATTTATTAATTTTCATTGATACCTTTTGATCTCAAAAATCGGAATTTAATAATGTGCAAAAATAATTATTAATTATCTTATTATCCAATTATTGTAACGAAACATTAAAAATGCATATATCTATAAGCTTGAAAACCAATATTTTAAATATTTCGGATTATTTGAACGCGTTATTATTGGCATTCTTAAATAGCTATTTATTTCACTCTAGGGATTCGAAATATCCAGACTGTCTGTTTTTTCTGACATTGTCCCAATAAAAGTATCTTCCATTCATAGCAACATATACACCTTTATCTAACGTCTGGCAAAACGCAAGAGCTGCCCCGAGATTAAAAAACCCATCAGAGGAACTTCCAAAAGCATACGGAATCATTGCTCCCATTATTACAATTGTTTTATTTTCAATGTTAGCTGCTGCAATTGCTGATGCGGTATCAACCATCGTGTCAGTACCATGGGTTATTAATATTCTTTTATGTGTTGATTTTTTACAATTGTGAATGATAATCTGGCGGTCTTCTTCTGTCATTTCGAGGCTATCCAGCATCATTAATGTTTTGATATCAACGGAAAGTGTATTCCTACCGCGACTTAACATTTCTGATAAATGAGTGTCTTTGAAGTATAGTTTACCATTGATATAATCATATTCTTTATCAAAAGTCCCTCCTGTAATAAAAATCTGTATCGTTTTTCCCATTAAAGTATTTATAGTGGAATGTTACCGTGTTTTTTGTTTAAGGTGTTTCTCTTTTTGTTTTCTAACATTCTAAAACCACGAATCAATTTTCTTCTAGTGTATTTTGGCTCAATTACTTCGTCAATAAACCCTCTTGATGCAGCTTTATAAGGATGTGCAAATTCACGTGCATATTGTAATTCTTTTTCTTTTAAAGCAGCCTCTTTATTTTCCGCTGCAGCTATTTCTTTTCTAAAAATAATTTCGGAAGCACCTTTAGCTCCCATAACTGCGATTTCGGCAGAAGGCCAAGAGTAATTAAGGTCTGCTCCAATGTGCTTAGAATTCATCACATCATAGGCACCGCCATATGCCTTTCTAACTATTAATGAAATTCTTGGGACAGTAGCTTCACTGAATGCATATAATAATTTGGCACCATTGGTAATTATTCCATTCCATTCTTGATCTGTACCTGGAAGAAAACCCGGAACATCTACGAGAACAAGCAATGGGATATTATAACAATCACAAGTCCTTACAAATCTCCCTGCTTTACGAGAACTGTTGACGTCAAGTACGCCAGCCAAGCTATAAGGCTGATTGGCAACTACACCTATACTTTTGCCAGCTAATCTTGCAAATCCCACTACAATATTATCTGCAAATTTCTCATGGATTTCAAAAAATGAATGCTCATCAACTAATGAACTGATAACTTCTTTTATGTCATATGGTTGATTGGGACTATCAGGAATAATGTTTCCTATATTTTCTCGTATTTCTTGGTTTTCTACATATGGAATATCTGGTGTTTTCTCATGGCAACTTTGTGGCAAGTAGCTTAAAAGTTTCCTAATCTTTTCGATACAAGCTTTATCGTTTGGCGCAGTGAGATGAGTCACTCCAGATTTTGAAGCATGTGTTTGAGCGCCACCAAGTTCTTCGCTAGTAACCTCTTCGTTAGTTACCGTCTTAACTACGTTAGGTCCAGTGACAAACATGTATGAACTTTGTTCTACCATAAGGGTAAAGTCAGTAATTGCTGGAGAATAAACTGCACCTCCAGCACAAGGCCCCATAATTGCTGATATTTGTGGAATATAGCCAGAAGCATTTGTGTTTCTATAAAAAATATCGGCATACCCTCCTAAAGACCTTACGCCTTCTTGAATCCTTGCACCTCCAGAATCATTTAGACCGATTAAAGGCATTTTATTTTCAATAGCGAGATCCATTATTTTACAAATTTTCTCAGCGTGAGTTTCTGATAAAGATCCTCCGAAAACAGTAAAGTCTTGAGAAAACACAAATACTTGTCTCCCGTCAATTTTACCATAGCCAGTAACAACTCCATCACCAGGATATTGTAATTTATCCATTCCAAACTCAGTAGTCCTATGAGAAACCAACATTCCTAATTCTTCAAAAGTACCTGCATCTAGTAAAAGGTGTATTCTTTCTCTTGCAGTTAATTTACCCTTTGCATGTTCCTTAGCAATTCTCTGTGTCCCTCCACCAAGCATTGCCTCTGCCCTCTTGGTTTCTAAAAGCCTTAATTTATCTTCCATAAATCGAATTATTCTGTGAAAATATTGATTATTTTAATGAATAGGGTATTTGTTTATAAATAAAAGAGTCCAAATAATAAGCTAAATGGGTCAAATAATAACTGGAAGCATTTTTAGTGTTTATCGTACTTACCTTTGAAGTAGAACACATAGAGGGACTAGCCAACCATTAGTAAAAGTTGACATTTAGCCGATCAAGTGTGTTTAATCAAAATAGAACAGTTAAGAAGGACCACGAGGAATTTTCAGAACAACTTCACCATCCTTATATAAGCGTGGTCCTTCTTTCTTCAAACTTTCTATTCTTATCTATTTTCTTTTTTAATTTTGCGGACTAATAATTTAACCATGGCAACAGATAAGACTAAATATCTATCAAGCAAATTACAAAATATGTCCGCCTCAGCGACTATTGCAATGGCTCAGAAAGCTAGAGCGCTTAAAGAAGAAGGACATGATGTTATTGCATTAAGTTTGGGAGAACCAGACTTTGACACTCCAGAGCACATTAAGAACGCTGCTAAAAAGGCTTTAGATGACGGGTATACCAAATATACGCCAGTACCAGGATTACCTGAAATAAGAAAAGCCATAGTTACTAAGTTAAAAAGAGACAATGGGCTAGATTACAATATGAATCAAATTGTAGTCTCAAATGGTGCAAAACAAACCATTGCTAACCTATGTTTGGCATTGTTAGATCCGGGTGATGAAGTATTGATTTTTACGCCATATTGGGTTTCATATTTTGATATTGTAAAATTTGCAGGAGGGACTCCCGTTACTGTTAAGGCAGATATCACACAAGATTTTAAAGTAAATGCGGATCAATTAGATGCTGCAATAACTGATAAAACTAAGATGATTATCTTTTCGTCTCCATGTAATCCTACTGGATCA
Source organism: Saprospiraceae bacterium (assembly GCA_020630525.1). GTDB lineage: Bacteria > Bacteroidota > Bacteroidia > Chitinophagales > Saprospiraceae > JAHDBF01. The sequence goes on along the minus strand of JAHDBF010000088.1, from coordinate 1,368 downwards.
GTGTACACAAAAGATGAGTTGTATGAATTGGTCAAAGTTATTGATAAGTATGACGACCTTTTCATTGTTAGTGATGAAATTTATGAGCACATAAATTTTACAGAAGCGCATGCTAGTATAGGTTCTTTTGAAGAAGTGAAAGATCAAACCATAACGGTAAACGGCATGTCTAAAGGTTTTGCTATGACAGGTTGGAGACTCGGATACATGGCAGCGCCACAATTTATTGCTGATGCTTGTGCTAAGGTCCAAGGTCAGTTTACTTCTGGAGCCACTTCTTTTGGTCAGATGGCAGCAGCGTATGCACTTCTGAGTGATATGAAACCTTCGCAAGAAATGAAGGAAACTTATTTAAGGAGAAAAAAGTTAATGATTGAGCTCTTGAGTGATATCCATGGAATCAAAACAAATGATCCTATGGGTGCATTTTATATATTCCCTGATGTAAGCTTTTATTTTGGGAAATCAGTTGGTGATATTACCATAAAAAATTCTGATGATTTTGCGGAATATCTGCTTGAAACTGCACATGTAGCTGTTGTTGCTGGATCCGCTTTTGGTGATGACAATTGTATCAGAATCTCCTATGCTTCTTCTGATGAACAATTAATCGAAGCTTGTAAGCGAATTAAAATAGCTTTAGGAAATATAGAATAGCTTTCATAAAGTTTTTTTATGGATAATTAGCATTTCTTCGACAATATAATAGGTAAAATAAGGTTTGGTTCTTATGGCAAAGACAGTAATAATTTCATTTTTTTTATTTTTTATGGCAAATTTTTCAATTGCACAAGAAGAATGGAAATTGGAAATGGAGGAGCGCAATATTAAAGTATATTCAAAATCAGTTGCGGGATCAAATTTTAAAAAATTCAGAGCAACGACAATTGCTAATGTTGGTCATAATGCAGTAGCTGGGCAATTGCAAGATGTAAATTCTCATCCAGATGTTTTTGGGTCAGTGGAAAAAGCAGAATTGAAAGAAGGATCGACAAAAATGCGGTATAAAATCTTTTCTAAACTTGATCTCCCATGGCCATTAACGAATAGGTGTATGTTATTGGATAATTTGATAGCATTGGAAAATGACACCAATAAAATAATTATAAATATAGGATGTATCGATGGGTCACAATATGTTTCCGATGGATATATGGAAGTAGCAGACTGTTCTGGTCAGTGGATCCTAGAATCTCTTGCAGAAAACAAATCTAAACTAGAATATGAATTTTTTCTTGATCTCGGTGGGAATGCCCCTGCTGGATTAGTAAATAGAATTTTTCCAAACGAACATATGAAAACTTTGGACGCTGTGATAAGGAGGGCTTCTCATCCAGAGTATGCTAATTTTGTTTTGGAATAAAAATA
>JAHDBF010000087.1:14493-15679 GCA_020630525.1 Saprospiraceae bacterium | reverse complement strand
AGGATGAACATTTAATTACATTCACCATCTAGCTCGGCAATCCAATCTTTCAATAATTGTAAACCTTCCTCATGAACAACTGACCTGCCTAACTCTGGCATAGATACGTCAGGTTCTAATGAGTTTAATCTATAAATCATAATTGATTCTTCTGGTGCTCCAGGAACTATAGAAAAATTTAATCCTCCACTACCGCCACCAGCTGCGACAGGTGATTTACAAATGCCTAAACGCAAGTCATTATCTTGATTAAAATCAAGAAACAAACCTGAGTTATTTGCTGGTCCTTCATCATTATGACAATGTGCACAATTGATGTCTAGGTAAGTTCTCGCTCTATCTTCTATTGATGCAGTAGCATCATCAAATCTTGCTGCTTTTGGAATAACGCCAGCTGGTATACGATCCAACCTTTCTATTTCCAACCAACGCTCTAATTGATTCATAGTGTTAAAGCCATAATCGTGATCTGAATTTAAATATCTTGCTTTTGGACCGATTAATACTTGCTTTTCGCCTAATTCGTGACATCCTTTACATTCATTAAGATTTGGAATTGCATAAATGGTAGATCTTTCTTGTCCATCATAATGAATCCAATTTACATTTACAATACCACCTGCAATCGTGTACTTTGCATCTGTTTGTTCATCATTCCAAATGTACTCTGCTTGTTCCCATTTACCAGCTCTCTTTATTAAAAGTCTTGTCTCAATTATTCTTTTCCCAGCAGTTATATCTGTAAAATCGTTTTCATAAAAAAAAGTTTTTATAATTACTGTACTATCAGGAAACTCCAAAGCCAATTGGTCATCATCAACATAAGTCGCTTTCTTTCCTGGTGGCATATACACCAACCGTTGTTTACTGGAATAATTAGAAAAAAGCCCTGTAGGTAATGTGTAAGGTATTAAAGTAGGATGAGGTTCAATATCTCCCATATCTCCAATAAAAAAACCGTAATCACTTAAAAACTGAAAAGGCTCTGCAGGCAATTCAAAAAGAGAAACTGCTTCATATTCTGGAGACTCCATAATATCAGAATCATCTTTCTCGCAAGCAAGAAAGATGATTCCAATTAAAAAACAGAAAACAAAAAAATAATATTTCATATAAAATTTTGGTTCTTATATTTTTAGAGCTCTGGAGCAGAAATTTCTGCTGGTGGTAGAGGATCACGAACGCA
>JAHDBF010000087.1:0-14393 GCA_020630525.1 Saprospiraceae bacterium | reverse complement strand
TCGTAATCTACTAAACCAATACTCATAAGGTTATTATTGATAATTTCATTATCAAAAACTTCAACATCTGCAGCTGCCATAATCATGACTCCTGTTCCTGGAGGAACTTGAGAAACGACATTTCCTGCTTCAGCATAGTTTCTATAATTGTTGCCTTCTATTCTATTGTTCCAAGCTCTTATGCTTCTTCCTTGTCCTGCTGGTAAATCTGGAAGATCGAAAATGATTAATCCGCCAGTATTATTGATGGCTACATTATCGTATACATCAGCGTTGCTAGTATTTTCTATTTCTATTCCTGCAACATTTAATTCTGCAGTACAATTTCTTACATGTACATCTACACATTGACCTACATAAATACCTGCATCAGAAGCACCTCTAGCATAGCATCCATCTAACAATAAATTTGTACTTGATACTGGATAAAGTCCATAAGCACCATTGGATGTATCAGGTTCTCCATCCCAAACAGCAGCTACATTTATAAATGAAAATGCCTCACAATCTTTAGCTTTTATCCCATCACCAATTGCGTTTAATACCGTAAAATTGGCAAGAATAGAATTTGTTGCGGTAACTTTTATTCCTTCTGCGCCTATTGTTTGATTGGTAAAATCCAATGTTGTTTCGTCAATTCCTGCTCCGATTATTAATACACCATCTTTGTCATCTAAAGAAAGTGTTGAAGGAAACTCAAAAGTTCCAGGACCAAATGTTATGGTATCTCCAGTTTCCATTAATATCATTGCAGATTGAACTGCCTCTGGTGAATATTCATTTTCGAAGAAAACATAATTGGTAATACCTTCTTTATAAATATTATCACAACGACAATCAGATTCTACAAAACTATCATCAGTATTAGGATCAGAATCATCACAAGTAGGAATCACCAATACATTTTCACACATTCCAGTTGCTTCATTGTAGGTATCAACTGTAAATTGGCAATCATCTGAACAATCTGGAGTTGGTGCAGGATCTTCATCATCACCACATGAGACAATCATTAATGAGAGTAAGGTTAAGAGTAAAAATGCAAGTTTATTAAATTTCATTTTATTCTGTTTAATTGTAAAATTGCTTAAGTATATTTCGAAGATCAAAATAAGAAAAATTTAATTATTGGCTATAAATGTATCTAGGTAAAATATAAAATGCTTGGAAATAGTATGTCTATTACTATAAAAGGCCTAAGCTCTTTCTTATAAGAGGATAAAAAAAAGCCGCTTAAAAAGCGGCTTAATTCGATATCTTATCTCCTACTCCTGTTTGTATATTTTTTAGCTACCACACATTAAGCAACCATCGTCCATGGAGCAAGTTTCTCCTTCTGCGACTTCCATTACTTCTTCTGCTTCTTTGTTTACAAATTTCTTTTGGTATTCTTCGCTCAATGTAAATTTGATAGGATCTACTGCAGCTTTTGATCGTAGGTAATACATTCCTGTTTTTAATCCTTTTTTCCACCCATAGAAATGCATAGATGATAACTTACCAAAGTTTGGATTTTCTAGAAATAGATTTAAACTTTGAGATTGACAAATATAGGCACCTCTATCCGCTGCCATGTCAATGATTACCTTTTGACTTAATTCCCAAACTGTTTTATAAAGCTCTTTTATTTCTGCAGGAATAGAAGGTATATTTTGGATTGATCCATTAGCTGCAATCAATTGTTCTTTTACCGTTTCGTTCCAAAGGTTTAACTTTATTAAATCATTTAGCAAGTGTTTATTCATGACAATAAACTCTCCTGACAATGTTCTTCTGGTATAGATATTAGAAGTATATGGCTCAAAACATTCATTATTTCCCATGATCTGAGAAGTACTTGCAGTAGGCATTGGTGCGACTAGTAAACTGTTACGCAAACCGTGTGATTTTATATCTGCTTTTAGTGATTTCCAATCCCAACGATCACTAGGTTCTACTCCCCAAAGGTCGTATTGTAACTCTCCTTTACTGGCTGGACTTCCTTCATACGTTTGATACGCTCCTTCTTCTTTTGCCATTAGACAAGATTCTGTAATGGATGCAAAGTAAATTGTTTCAAAGATGTCTTTATTTAATTGTTTTGCATCATCACTATCGAATGGCATTCTCATTTTCATGAATGCATCAGCCAATCCTTGTACTCCAATTCCAACAGGTCTATGACGCATATTAGAATTTTTGGCTTCTGGTATAGGATAGTAGTTTACGTCGATTACTTTATTTAAGTTTCTTGTTACAACTCTAGTTATCTCATATAATTTTTGAAAATCAAATTCTACGGCATCCTCTTTTACAAATTTGGGTAAAGATATTGATGCCAAGTTACAAACAGCAACTTCATCAGGCGAAGTGTATTCCATTATCTCTGTACAAAGATTACTGCTCTTAATGGTACCTAAGTTCTTTTGATTGGATTTTCTATTTGCAGCATCTTTATATAATATGTATGGTGTTCCTGTTTCTATTTGTGATTCCATAATCTTTAACCATAAGTCTCTTGCCTTGATGGTTTTTCTTGCTTTGCCTTCTTCTTCGTATTTATGATATAGGGCTTCGAATTCTCCGCCGTAGCAATCAGCCAGTCCTGGAGCTTCATTTGGACAGAATAAAGACCATTCTGCATTTTCTTCTACTCTACGCATAAATAGATCTGAAATCCACATTGCATAGAATAAATCCCTAGCTCTCATTTCTTCCTTACCATGATTTTTCTTAAGATCCAAGAATTCATCAATATCGGCATGCCAAGGTTCTAAATAAACTGCAAATGCACCTTTTCTTTTTCCTCCACCTTGATCGACGTATCTTGCCGTATCGTTAAATACTTTTAACATTGGAATGACACCATTAGAAGTACCGCCAGTGCCTTTAATATAACTGCCTTTAGCTCTTACGTTGTGAATACTTAATCCGATACCACCAGCAGATTGGCTGATTTTGGCACATCTTGTTAGTGTCTCAAAAATTCCTGAGATACTATCTTCTGTCATAGATAATAGGAAGCAAGATGACAATTGTGGCTTAGGTGTTCCTGCATTAAACAATGTAGGTGTGGCATGGATAAACCATTTTTCTGACATCAAAGTATAGGTTTGAATAGCAGATTTTATGTCTTCTCCATGAATTCCAAGCGCCGCTCTCATGATCATGTGCTGTGGTCTTTCCACCACTTGTCCATCCATTCTGAGGAGGTAAGATCGTTCCAAAGTTTTGAATCCAAAATAATCAAAACTGTAATCTCTGTCATATATGATTGCAGAGTCAATTTCTGATCTATTGGCTCTGACAATATCTATTAAGCTTTCGCTGATTAGTCCAGCTGCTTGATTGGTTTTTGGGTCAATATAACTATACAGACTTTCCATTACTTCAGAGAAAGTCTTACTTGTATTTTTATGTAAATTAGATACTGCTATTCTCGCTGCAAGGATAGCATAATCAGGATGTTTTATAGTAAGTGTTGCTGCAGTTTCAGCAGCTAAATTGTCTAACTCAGAAGTTGTTACTTTATCATACAGACCTTGGATTACTTTTTTAGCAATTTCAATGTGGTCAATATATTGGTCATTAAGACCGTAACAAAGTTTTTTAACTCTCGCTGTAATTTTATCAAAACTTACTGGCTCGAAACTTCCTGAACGTTTAATTACTTGCATGGGCAATTTTTTTGAAATTTTAAAAAATGATTGTCAATCGGCTATACCTCATAGTTAAATGAAGTAGAATTTGGTTGTTCTCAGGATATATAAATCGAAACCTAAAAGTCTTCCTCTAAAGAGAATATTTGTTTGTCTTTATCAGCCATTACACCAGATTTTTGGTAATCGCCGACTCTTTTTTCAAAGAAATTTGTTTTGCCTTGTAGAGAGATCATCTCCATCCAAGGGAAAGGATTTTCTGCGTTGAATTCTTTTTCATTTCCTAAAGAAAGCAGTAATCTATCTGCTACATACTCAATATATTGGCACATCATTTCAGCATTCATTCCGATGAGTTTAACTGGTAATGAGTCTGAAACAAATTCTTTTTCAATTTCAACGGCATTAACAATAATGTCTTTGATCGTTTCTTTTGGCAATTTATTTTGGATATGCTGATTATAAAGTAGGCAAGCAAAGTCACAGTGCATTCCTTCATCTCTTGAGATCAACTCATTTGAGAAACTTAATCCAGGCATTAGCCCTCTTTTCTTTAACCAAAAGATAGAGCAAAATGACCCAGAGAAAAATATTCCTTCTACTGCTGCGAAAGCAATTAGTCTTTCTGCGAAAGAACCTTCATCAATCCATCTTAATGCCCAATCAGCTTTCTTTTTGACACAATCCATATTTTCAATTGCATTAAAAAGATAATCTTTTTCTTTGTTGTCCTTAATGTAAGTATCTATCAATAACGAGTAAGTTTCAGAATGAATATTTTCCATCATAATCTGAAAACCGTAGAAGAATTTTGCTTCGGTATACTGTACTTCGTTGACCATATTTTCAGCAAGATTCTCATTTACTATACCATCACTTGCAGCAAAAAATGCCAATACATGCTTGATGAAATATTTTTCATCATCACTTAGTTTATTTTCCCAATCGCTTAAATCTTGGTGTAAATCAATTTCTTCTGCGGTCCAGAAACTGGCTTCAGACTTTTTATAAAATTGCCAAATGTCATCATGCTTTATTGGGAATAAAACAAACCTGTTTGGGTTTTCTTCTAATATTGGTTCAATCTGCTTACTCATTATTATATTTTGGTTCTTTATATTTCTCTATTACAATAGTGGAGTCTCCTCCTGTGTAGCGATTATAATTTAATGGCTACTAATCTCAGTTTTTGCGACAACGATATTGGGAAATAAAATTCAAGTTGGGAAGCTGAATTTTGTCTATAGCTATATTCGTTTTGCCAGTACAAATAAATGAAAATAATTTATAATATGAAGATTATAGTTTTCCACAACTGTTGAAAACTTTTCAAACATATATTATAATAATTGTTAATATGATTATAAGTGCCTAATAATCAAATCTAAAACTGATCAAATAGCCTACAAGCTTTCCGTAAATACGGTCGAAAATTAAAAAAAATAATTAGATGTTAAATTGCTTTGAAATTTACTTCAAATATCAGGTTAGCAAATATGATCGATCAATCAATTTTTTGGTTTCTTCTAAAAAACCATATTAGGATAAATCCAAGAAGTATAGAAACAAAGATTAATATATAAAATGCGTATTTATTCCCACTTAAAGGCAAATGCTGGAGGTTCATGCCATAAAAACTGGCAACCAATGTTGGCACCATCAAAATAATGGTAATTACGGTTAATCTGTGAATAAATTTATTTAGATTATTGGAGACAATTGAGGCGTATGCTTCCATCGTTCCACTTAGGATATTGGTGTAAACATTGGACATTTCAAGTGCCTGCCCATTATCAATAATTACATCTTCGAATAGGTCGGTGTGTTCCTCTAAATCTCTGATTTCTAGGTAATCCGTCCTTTTCATTTTCATCATTAATAGCTCATTACTCGATAAAGAATTTACAAAATAAACTAGGCTTTTTTCGATCCTAAGCAGCTGTTTTAATTCTTCATTTCTACTAGAATTGTAGAGTTCTTGTTCTATCAGATTGCGTTTAATATTTAGCTTTTTTAATCCATCTAAGAAGTGAAGTACATTGTGATGAAACAACTGGAGGACAAACATTTTTTTATCCTTTGGGTTGAAGTTTTTTATCCTATCATTAAGAAATTTGTCAATTATTGGGTTGTCTTTTTGCGTAATTGTGATGATAAAATCTTCTACTAATATTATACCGACTGGTACTGTGATATAGATGGCTTCATTATTATTACTATCATTAAGATTTAATACTGGGGTATTTACCAATATTAAGCGCACACCATCTTCTACCTCGTATCTTGATCTCTCGTCGATATCCAATGAATCCACAATAAAGTCAGATGGTATTTCAAATTCTTTGGCGAATGTTTCGACATCAGCGGAATTAAGATCAGGTGTAATGTGTACCCAGCAACAATCTTTCGAATACGTTTTATCAACAGTTAAACTTCCTTGATTATATTTTAGGTATTGAATCATAATAATCGCCTTCCTCTGAAAAAGCTATTGTATTAATTGCTGCAACTTAATACTTAAAAAGAATACAGCCAAATGTATATTTTATTAATCGTAAAAAAGATACATATTTAATAAAATGGTAATACGTAAATTAAAAAAGGGACAATCTCACGATTATCCCTTTATATTTAACTGAATTCTGAACTTGCTTAATTTTTGTCCAATGATTGCAAAACACCTGCATTATCTATCACTACTTCTGCATCAGCATAACCACGATTTAGTGCTTTGATTTTTGCTGTCTCTGCATTCTCAAAATTACTAAATCCACTCAATACAAATATCGTCCATCCACCTTTACTCCATTGCTCAATTGTACCAATATCAGAGACACTTTTTACATCAAACCATGAAGGGTCTTCGTAAGAAGCTAATCTAACTTTATAGGTTTTAGAAGATAAGCCTGCATTACTAGTTTCATTCAAATCAAAGGTGTTTCCTAAACTTGCGAACAACTCCATATTGGAAGTATTCAATGGAGCATACGTTATGAAAGCGTCCTTATATCCCATAGATCTTACTTGATCCAAAACACTCTTTGCTTGGTATTCGTCATAGAAATATCCCAATTTAATTTTAGTAGAAGAAGATTCATAAATTTTATATAGACTCCCTAAGTCTACCAATCTTTTGTATTCATCTACATTTCCTTTAGTGTTAAATATTGCTGCCAACTGAATAAAGTAAACAGGTGTATTAGATACAATTACATTCCCAAATGAAACCTTTTTGGCTGAAACTAGAGACACATTAGATGCTCCTGCTCTTACTGTAAATTTAGAAGAAGAAACATTTACTTCTTTTTTATTATCTTCTAATACAACAGCAGCTGGAGGATTTTCTGGATCAAACTCTTCTTCTAATTCTTCGGTCTTTTTTACATGTTCTACAATTTCTTTTTGAGATACTACTTTGACATTTGAATCCTCAATTGAACTATTATTTGCTACCAAATCATCAAGCTTCACTGCCGCAGGTGCAATTTCCATTGCCAAAATTTCTTCTACAGGCTGGATTGTTTCTTTTTCTGATAAAATATAAATATCTAGAGAACCTCTTCCTCCTAATCTATTGGATGATACATATATTTCATTGGTGTATGTATCTTTTATACAGTATAAATCATCTTCAGGAGAATTTACGCCATTACCTAAATTAGTAGGTAAAATCCATGATCCATCTATAACTTTAGATCTAAACAAATCATAACCTCCTAAACCAGCTTGCATGTCAGATGCAAAAAATAATTCTTCACCGTCAAAAAACGGAGTTATCTCATTTCCTGGTGTATTAATGTTAGGACCAAGATTTTCAGGATATGTCCAAGATCCGTCCTTAAAATAACTCACATATAAATCATATCCTCCTAAACCTGCAGGTCTATTCGATGCAAAATACATGATATTCCCAGCAGGATTCAACGTTGGAAAACCAGTAGAATAGCCTACTTCATTATAAGGAAAAGCTACCATATCAAAATAATTACCTCTTTCGTCTGCACTTGCGGTATAAATACTTAAGTGATTATCATTTTCATTAAAAGACATACTAGGATGCAAGGATTCTGATACAGTCAGCGCACATAAAGGTGCAGCTTGAGCATAATTAACCCCAACAACGTCATCTTGATCTTCCAGGTCTGACAGTAGAAAACTAGAATTTTTAGCGTTACCTAAAGTGCTTTTTTTAGAAACAAATAATTCTGGTTTATCACTGATGATTAGGCTTTTATTTTCTTTTTCAACTTCTCTTTTTATGTCATTCCTAAAAGAGGAGAACACTACCTGACTATTAATCACAGCAGGCGCAAAATCACTTTGGCGAGAAGAAGCTAAATAAAGTGCGATCTCATATTCTGAAGGTTTACTTAATAACTTTTTTGCCTCTACGACTCCATTTACCAACATTTCACTTTCCATTGGGTTAACCTCAGCATATTTGATATACAATTCTTGTGCTTTGTCATATTGACCCATTTTCTTCATCACGTTACCGTAATTCTTGTAAAAAGAATCATCTGGAGATTGCCCACTATCCAATTTTCTATAACAGATTGCTGCATCAATGTTTTCATTAAGCATTCTATAGCATTCTGCCAATTTAAAAAGACATTCGGTGCAATTGGGATCTTGCTTTAAAGCCAACTCATAGTTTTCTATAGCTAGTTCGTAAGCATTAAGGTCAAACAACTTATTGGCTTTTTTCTGGCTTTTTTGAGCAAAAGAAAAGCAACTGATTGAAGCGAATAAAAGGGTGAAAATTATTCTGGAGTGTAAGTTTTTCGCGTCCATCTTAATTTCAATTATTTAGTTAATTTATATATTACGTCTACAAATATATGAAATACACTGATAAATAAAGCTTTACAAATAGAAATATTAAATAATATTTTAATATGTTATCTCAAAATGGACATTTTCCTAAAAAATACAAGGATTTTGGTGGAGACTAAAAGACACTTTTCCTTCAATCCTTTTTGAATTTTAATAATTATAGGTTTACTTTAGAAAATAATCATAATGCTATGAACAGACTGCTCAATTTTTTACTTTTTTTATTGTTAAGTAATATTACTATTGCGCAATCACTTAATTATGTTCTTGGAGAAATATTGGTTAGTGCTAAAAGTGACCGTACGCCTAACGAATTACTACATTGGCTTTCAGCGAATTATAATAGTCAAGATTTTCAAATTCAAACAGTAGTAAAAGAACCAATGCATATTTTAAAAGTGTCTTTTAATCATAATCGTATTGATGAAAATGACTTATTAAAAGCAATTAAAAGTCATCATACTACCCTAGAAGCTCAATTCAATCATATTGTTAGCTATAGGAATATTCCAAATGATGAATTTTTTGAAGATCAATGGCAATATCTTAATATTGGCATCCCAAATATGACTAATGCAGATCTCGATGCCGACCTAGCTTGGGATATTGCAACGGGCGGTCTGACACCCGATGGAGATACGATTGTAGTATGCGTTGTGGATAACGGTATTGATATTTATCACCAAGATTTGGTTGATAATCTTTGGTATAATCATGGTGAAATCCCAAACAACGGAATTGATGATGACAGCAACGGATACATAGATGATGTAAATGGTTTTCACATATTTAACGACAATGGGATTGTAGGTAACAATGGCAATCACGGTACTCCAGTCAGTGGAATAATTGGCGCAAAAGGCAATAATAATATCGGTGTTACTGGTATAAATTGGGATGTTAAATTAATGACTGTAGTAGGTGGCGGTAATGAAGCAAACGTATTGGCTTCTTATGCTTATCCTTATGCTGCTCGAAAACTATACAACGAATCGAATGGAGAATCAGGAGCTTTTGTTGTGGCGATAAACAGTTCTTGGGGAACAGATTTTGGCATGCCATCAGACGCTCCATTGTGGTGTGAATTTTACAACATGATGGGCGAAGTAGGTATCCTTAATTGTGCCGCAACCATTAATAGTAATGTTAATGTAGATGAACAAGGAGACTTACCTACAACTTGTCCAAGCGATTATTTGATTTCTGTTACAAATATGAATCGACAAGATGTAAAGGTAAACCAAGCAGGCTTCGGGCCTATAAATATTGATATCGGCGCTTTTGGCGAAGGCGTATTTACTGTTACTTCAAATAATGGATATGGAAATTTTGGAGGTACATCAGGTGCGTCTCCTCACGTTACTGGAACAGTCGCATTATTGTATAGTGCACCTTGTTTGGATTTTATTCAATTGGCTAAGTCTTCTCCTGCTGAAGCAGTTTTATATGCTAAGCAATTAATACTTGACAATGCTGATCCAAATGAAACATTAGAGGGAATAACGACTTCTGGAGGCAGGCTAAACATTAATAATGCAATTTCTGATTTAATGTCCAATTGTACTGGGTGTAATGTTGTAACTGGATCTTCCATTGCAAATCAAAACATCGGAACATCAATATTAACATGGGATGAAAATGAATCACATTCTCAAGTAAATATTCGATTAAAAGAAATTAACAATTCAGAATGGACAGTGTATGAAAATGTTCAACAACCATTCTCTATTGAAGGTTTATTAAATTGCACTGAATATGAAATTCAATTTCAGTCTAGTTGCGATGACATTATAAACACCTTTTCTAATTCTTCTTTTTTCACTTCTGACGGTTGCTGTAATTTTACAGAAATACCCCAAGTATCAATTGCCGATAATGAGATAGTTATTAATTGGAATCTTGTTAGTGCGGCGGAAGAATATATATTATATATCAAGAAAACTGAGGATACTGAAAGTGAATGGGATTCTATTTTTATAAGTGAAAACAACTTCATTTTTGATAATTTAAACCCATGTACTCAATATGACCTAGCAATGGGTATAAATTGTATTACGGAGCAAGCGGAACTGATCTATCTATCTTCGCAAAGTACTTCGTGCGGTTCTTGCAGTGAAAACGAGTATTGTACGCCTAAAATTTTAGATAATGATTTTGAATGGATAGAAAACTTGTTATTCAATGAGGAAATGATAAGCTCAGGGAAAAACTTAGAAAGCTATACCATAAATCAAGGGATCAATACCTTAGCATTTAAACAAAATGAAACAATAGACTTTGCATTTACACCTGGATATCAGAGTTTTGCTTTTAGTGAATGGTGGAAAGTATGGATTGACTATAATCAAGATGGCACTTTTGATGATATTGATGAATTGGTATATAGTTCTGATACTTTAAACACAGATGTAGAATATGGTAATTTTCAAATTTCAGATAAATCAGAAATTGGATTAACACGAATGCGAATTGCAATGATTTTTGAATCAGGTCTAGCAGATGCTTGTGTGTCAAATACCGAAATTGAATATGGTGAAGTCGAAGATTATTGCGTAAATATTATCTCATCTACATCCATAAAAGAGAGTGACTTAACATCAAAAATCAATATCTACCCTAACCCATTTACAAATGATATTGAAATTAGCGGTGATCAAAATATTCTGCAAATCACTATATTTTCTGTTGATGGAAAAATGATAAAACAATTTGATTGTAATCATGCGGACAATTTCAAAATAGATATTCAAAACAATCTTAATCCAGGATTGTATCATTTAGGCATAAAAACTAATGACAATTTTCTCTTAAAAAAGATAATTAAAATCTAGTTTTACATTCTCTAATTTTGATATCAATTATACTATGCCTTTTTTTAGAATAAGTCTTTTCTGTCTTCTAACCTCAATTATTGCAAGTCCACTTGTAGGACAAAGCTCTGCTGAAGATTTCTTTGAGCTTGCAGATAATTTTTTCTCAGAAGTTGTTTCCGATAACAAGGTGGACTACAACAAAGCAAAAACCAATTCCGATCTAACAAAATTAATTGAACACATTAACAATACTAACATTGGATCGATTGACCAAAATTCAAAAAAGGCTTACTTAATAAATGCTTACAATCTTTTTGTGATAAAAAAAATCTGTGACATCTATCCAACAAGCAGTGTATTAAAAAAGATAGGTTTCTTCGACACCAAAGATGTTAATATTGGAGGCAAACTAACCTCATTAAATACCCTTGAAAAAGATTTAATTTTAAAAGAATTCAATGATCCAAGATTACATTTTGCATTGGTTTGTGGCGCAATCGATTGTCCTCCGATAACTGGTTATTCTTACAAACCAGAAATATTAGATGAGCAACTTGAAATTAAGACTGCATCGTCGATTAATGATGCATCATTTATAAAAAGACAAGATGGGACCATTCAACTTTCACAAATATTCAATTGGTATAAGGCTGATTTTGAGCAGTCAAACGGTAACGTTATAGACTTCATAAATAAATATGCAAACAACCCTTTTTCTCAAAACATTGATTACAATTTCTACCCTTACAATTGGGATATAAATGACACTGCATTACCTATAAGCGAAAGTACCAACGCAAACCGTTATGTAGTATCTGCCACTATTCCTCAAGGAAGCATAGAAGTAAAATTATTCAATAATCTATATTCTCAAACAAAAAAAGAAAATGGAATTAGGCTTAATAGGTCTTCTTTTTTTACAACAACACTTAGTGCCATATATGGAGTAAATAGAAACTTTAACGCAGGTGTTATTTCAAAATATAGAAGAGTTAAAAATTCTGTTGGTGAATCCTCGAGTTTTGAGGTATTTTCAGATTTAAACCCAAATGGCAGACAAGGGGTAACGGGTATAGGACCAATAATAAGATATGCGCCTGTAAAAAAATGGACCAACTTTTCCATTCAAGCATCATACTTCTTTCCTGTTGGAAGTGATTTGACGGGAAGTGAGCAATTAGGAAATCCATTTATAGATTGGGATGGAGGAATATTGAATATTCAATTGTTCAACGACTTTAGTATTGGCTCTAAGTTTTCAATTTTTACAGAATTAGATTTTCTTATTGAAGATATTGGCAAGAATAACCAGTTTACTACACCTGCTACATTTATTGTTAGTTATTTCCCTGTTAGAAACTTAACTATATATGGACTTGCAGGGTATGCACCAATTTGGCAAGATCCATACAATTATTTTTATCAATTTGGCCTAGGAACAAAATATCAATTTACCCCAAATCTTGAATTAGAATTACTTTATACTGACTTCAGAAATAGGTTTTTGATAGAAGACAATGCAACTGCATCAACAATAAACCTTGGACTTCGACTTAATATTTAATGCATTTCATCAAAACCTGCAAAAACATATTAACCCTTTTTTTTCTTTGGAATGCATTATTTTGTTGTGCGCAAACTATCACCCATTCTCCTATACAATTTGAAGGATTAAAAAAAACCAAAAGCAGCTACTTATTACAACAAATAGAATTGAGGCTTCAAAATAAAGATGACTCAAATTTAGCAGAAGAGAAACTACAAATATTAAGAAATATCTCTTCTATCGCTGATGCGTCTTATAGATTAAAAAACGACACATTGGTATTTGACATTAAAGAAAAAATGACCTTATTACCCATCTTAAATTTTGGAGGAATTAAGGGCAATATTTGGTTTCAAACTGGTGCTAGTGATATAAACTTTTTAGGTTTAGGTCACCAACTCCTATCCTACTATCAATTGAATGACAAGAGACATACGTTTCAGATTTATTATAAAATTCCATATCTAAAAAGAAATTCCAAATGGGGAATAAGTGCGAATATATTAAAGTGGTCTTCTGTAGAACCATTATATTTCCCACAACGAGCTGTTAATTACAACTACGACAATTACTCTTTTGGCGTTTCAGCTTCACATAATATAGGGAGTAAATTAACTGTAGAATTAGGTCCAAATATTTTTCAAGAGAATTATGAAAAGTTGACAGAAGGTAATGTTGAGTTGCCAGGTCCACCGCAAGTATCTCTATTAAAATATTTGAACAAAGTTGAATTGACCTATAATAATCTAGATTATCATTTTTTTTACTTAAATAAATATATCACAAAACTTACTTGGCAATACGTCTTTACTTTTGATGATAATGATCATTTTAATAGTTTGATTTTTGAGCATAAACAATATTTTAGATTACATCCGATAATAAATTTAGCATGTAGGTTTAGGTTTGGTATTTCTACAAATAATGACTCACCTTTTGCTCCATTTGTAGTCGACAGTCATGTTAATATAAGAGGTGTAGGAAATCGAATTGATCGAGGAACAGGGCAATTGGTTTTAAATTTAGAATACCGAGTTACCTTCTTTGACAAAAAGAAATTGGCAGGACAATGGGTTATATTTACTGACAATGGTTCGTGGCGAAGTCCCGGAGAAACCATTAGTGATTTTTTTGACAAATATAGTTTTAGGCAATTTGTAGGTGCAGGATGTAGGATTATCTTAAAAGACGTTTACAATGCAATCTTAAGAATTGATTATGGGATTGATCTTCAAAACCCCAATGAGAAAGGTATAGTTATAGGGATCGGACAATACTATTAGATAATTTTTATATTAAGACTTACTCAGGTTAATACTTAATTCACTTCTTCTCATAAACACGCAAAAGTTTATTATTCATAATTGACTTCAGTTTTTTTTCTAATTTATTTTTTGGTACAGGCAACCTTTTGGATGCTTTATGCATAACCCAAATAGACGTCTTACTATTTCATAAATTTTTAAAATAATCAAGAATGAAAAATTTTATATCCTCCCTAATATTCATACTAATGTCAATATCAATATTTGCCCAACAAAGCGTTGTTGACATTGTAGT
>JAHDBF010000086.1:3675-15869 GCA_020630525.1 Saprospiraceae bacterium | reverse complement strand
ATCATCTCCGCAAGATGTAAAAATTGTAGCTAAGCCTAAAAATGCAATTGCAGCTAAGCTTCCAAATTTAAAATTAATTTTCATGTTAAGAATTCTAATATTTGTTAATGAATAATAGTCAATTAATAAGAAAGACCTTTGTAATTTAAAAAAGGTTTGTAAACTTAATCAAAAATTACCTTTATTTTCCAAATAATCTACATAGTCTTTGGAGCCAAGCCTTAATTTAACGGGTATTTTGGCGTTTTTCGTAATTTGTTCTTCAAATCTGCACATTATACCAAGTGTAGGCATATACGTATCTCTTGATTTTATGGAAAATATTGACTTAGGATTATATTTTATCATCTTAAAACTTGGTATCAGTAATGAATCTATAAGTTCAAAATTCCTATTCTGAAACTGCAATTTACTTTGTGCTGATAAATGGAAATTTGTCCCAATAAAACATGCTATGAAAATTAGGTTTTTCACTTTTTATATCTAAATTTTATTTTTGTTTTAATAGGATATTCTTCAGAATCATCTTCCCAATCTTCTTTGTCATACTTTTGATCTGTAGCTTCATTTATTATATTCTGCTTAGACTGTTCTTTTTTCGGGTCTTGGTAATTTTTATACTGATTAAAAAGATGTTCATTTTCGTTTAGGAGCATTGTTATCGTTGCAGAAGTTTTTAATCCTATTGAATTTAATGCATCTACATTGCTAGAAAATATCCAGGCATTAATTTGTTTTTCTGTTTTCTTAAAATGATCACCGATTTTCTTGTAAAAATCATGAATGTCAATCTTACCAGTTTGCTGATGGCTTGGTGGATTTATAATTACAAACGCTGTTTCAAAATTTTTATGTTTAAAAAAATCTTTTGTTTTAAAGATTACATGATCATTGAATGGTAGTTTTTCAATATTTTTTTTTGCTGCATAAATCATTTCTTCATCATTGTCAAAGCCATAGATTTTGATGCCTGTTTCTACCATTTTATTATTTGATTCTTCCTTTACTTTTAACCAAAGTTTTTTATTGAAATTTGGTAAGTCTTGCAATCCAAATCTTATTTTACTGTAGCCAGCAGGTATCTTATTGAGTATACAATGAGCTTCTATTGGAAATGTTCCAGAGCCACACATAGGATCAGTAATTGCACTTTTTCGATCCCAGTTTGAATTTAATAATAATCCAGCGGCTAAAACCTCATTGAGTTGCGCATTTCCTTTTTGTTTCCTGTATCCTCTTCTGAAGAGTGCATCACCTGAGCTATCTAATAAGATATTTGCAAAATTATTTTCGATTTCGAGTACGACACGTAAGTCTGGATAATCTTTGTCTAAGCTAGGTTTTGTTCCGTGCCTTTTTCTAAAGTAATCTACTATTGCATCTTTTAATTTTAGTTCTGCAAGTTTAATTTCTGGAAATTGCTTGGAATTAATACTGGTTTTAATGACAAAAGTTTTGTTTTCATCGAGGTATTGGTCCCACCTTATTTTTGCAGCAAAAGCATAAAGTTGTTTTTCATTTTTCACAAAATCATTGGCGATAGGTACCAGTATATTAATTGCTGTTCTCAGGTTATAATTACATCGGTACATTCCTTCTTGATCAGTCTCAAATTCAACAGCTTGCTTTAGTATTCGTATGTTGGTTACACCAATTTCTTCGAGCTCTTGAGCAAGTATTGTTTCTAATCCTTCTAGCGTTTTTGCTACACACTTCATTTTATATTTTTACGTTTGAAGAACGCCAACATTGTGTCTTTCGATTGGTGCATGGTTTGCAGCATTCAGGGCATTCGAAATAATTTTTCTTGTATCTCTAGGATCGATTATAGCATCTACCCATAATCGAGATGCCGCATAGAATGCTGTAGTTTGTTCATCGTATTTAGATTTTATTTCATCAAATACTTTTTTCTCAACTTCTGGATCAACTTCTTCATTCTTTTTCTTGAGACTCGCAACTTTGATTTGCGTAATAACTTTAGCAGCCTGTTCTCCGCCCATTACCGCAATTTTCGCTGTTGGCCAAGCAACGATTAATCTTGGGTCATATGCTTTGCCGCACATTGCATAGTTTCCTGCACCATATGAATTGCCAATAATTACAGTAATTTTTGGAACTGTAGAATTAGAAACAGCATTAACCATTTTAGCACCATCTTTAATAATGCCTCCATGCTCAGACCTCGAGCCAACCATAAATCCAGTAACATCATGTAAAAATATCAGCGGAATTTTTTTCTGATTACATACCATGATAAACCTCGATGCCTTGTCTGCGGAGTCGGAATATATCACTCCTCCTATTTGTAATTCTCCTTTGGTGTTTTTTATTACTTCTCTATTATTTGCGACGATTCCTACCGACCAACCATCTATTCTTGCATATGCGCAAATGATGGTTTTACCATAGTCTTCTTTGTATTGTGTCAATTTTCCACCATCCACAATTCTACGAATGATGTTTAACATGTCGTAAGGTTTAGTAGAAGTATCAGGTAATTGCCCCATTATCTTTTCTGGTTCAATCGCGTCAATACTTTCATTTCTGTCCAATCCAGCTTTTGGTTCTAAAGGAATTCTTGACATTAAGTCTTTGATCGTATCAAGACAAGTCGGATCATCTTTTACTTTATAATCTGTAACACCAGAGATTTCACTTTGTGTTTTTGCACCACCTAGTGTTTCTTTATCAACTGTTTCTCCGATAGCAGCTTTAACTAAATATGGTCCTGCTAGAAATATAGAGCCTGTTCCCTCAACGATTAATGCTTCATCAGACATGATGGGTAAGTATGCACCTCCTGCAACACAACTACCCATAATTGCTGCGATTTGAACAATGCCTTTACTAGATAAAACTGCATTATTTCTAAATATCCTTCCAAAATGTTCTTTATCAGGAAATATTTCATCTTGCATTGGTAAATAGACACCAGCACTATCCACTAAATAGATGATCGGAATATGGTTTTCCATTGCAATTTCTTGTGCCCGAAGATTTTTCTTTCCAGTTATAGGAAACCAAGCACCAGCCTTAACAGTTGCATCATTGGCTACTATAACACATTGTCTATTAGCTACATATCCTATACCAGTAACTACACCTCCAGCGGGAGCGCCACCATGTTCTTTGTACATCCCATAACCTGCGAAAGCGCCAATCTCAATAAAAGAATCCATATCATCCACCAGGTAGCTCACTCGTTCTCTCGCAGTCATTTTACCTTGAGCATGTTGTTTGTCAATTTTTTTCTGACCACCACCTAAATGTATTTTGGATAACAACTTATTTACACGAGCAACTGCAAGTAGTAACGCATCTTCGTTTTTGTTATAAACAATGTCAACTTTTGCCATATGGAATATTTGATCGGCAAAATACTAAAATCCATTCAAAGAAAAGGTAGAATTATTGCTTGAAAAAAGTATATGGGAAATCTCCAACAAAATGTTCGTAATAACCTTCTAGAATCACCTGTCCAGAAGTATTGTTCAATCTATTGATAAAATCTTCTGCGTTGGAAATCTTTTTTTTGTTTATAGAAGTGATGATAAAACCTGGTTCCATATTCGTCTCAGCTATTTTACTGTCTCTATAAATACTTACTACATACACACCCGGACCAGGCAGAATTTGTAATTCCTTAGTGCTTAAGTCTCTGAGCTCGAATCCCAATTCTGTAATTGAAGGGTCTTTTCTTATGGAGATAAAGTCTGTAGTGTTTAATTTATTTCTTAGGATTACTTCTGTGGTATATTCCTTTTTATCCCTGATATATTTAATATTAACGGCGTCCCCAGGACGATAATTTGCAATCTGTTCTTTAAAATTAGGTGTTCGAGGCGTTGCAATATCATTTACAGAAACGATGACATCACCCTTTTTTAATCCAGCCAATTTCGCAGCGCTATTACTTTCTATAAGCCTTACATATATTCCTGAAACATTATCAAGCTTAAGATATTGAGCTGTTTCATTATCTACATCTTCTATTGTAATGCCCATTAATGCCCTTTGCACAGCGCCATACTCCATTAAATCGTAGACAACTTTCTGAACTAGGTTAATAGGTATCGCAAATGAAAAACCCTCATAACGGCCAGTCTCAGACATGATTGCAGTATTAATACCGATGATTTCACCGTTTGTGTTAACCAACGCGCCACCGCTATTTCCAGGATTTATAGCAGCATCGGTTTGGATAAATGATTCTATACCTTGGCTTTTTAATACATCGATGTCTCTACCTTTTGCACTAATTATTCCAGCAGTTACGGTGGTTTGAAGTTTAAATGGATTTCCAATCGCCAATACCCATTCTCCAACCAATAAAGAATCTGAATTGCCAAAAATAGCAGGAGATAAATTTGATCCTTCAATTTTTAACACAGCAATATCTGTTGCTGGATCTACAGCGACGATATCCGCTCGATATTCTCTAAAGTCATCCAATAGGACCTTTATCTCGTCGGTGTTTTCTATAACGTGATAATTAGTAACAATATGACCTTGGGCGCTGATAATAACGCCAGATCCTGTAACCTTCTCATACTTTTCCGACTTGCTTAAATTTGTCTTTTGTAATGTATTTATACCTACAACTGAAGATTTTGCAGATTCTGCGGCACTGGTAAAATCATTGGGAGATGAGGCATGAAAATATTTGCGTAAACTACCAGAAAGTACCAATTCCTTTTCACCTACAAGTTTAGCATAACTCGCATCTTGGTAATTGTTCTTTTTATCAAATCTATCATACACAAAGTAGGCAGTTATTGCAGAAACAATAATACATACCGAAATCGTAAATAAAAATTGCTTGAATATTTGATTCATTACAACTATTGAACGTTTATTGTGTAAAATTATTTATTGGTATTGAAAACCGTATTTTGTGTTTTACGCTAAAACACCAACAAATATACACATTATGTTTATTTTTAATATGTAAATCGTTTAAAATCATGCAATTTAAATTTGATAAAATGCAAGGTACTGGTAATGACTTTGTAATGATTAATGGTTTTAAACTAAAAGGAATCACTGAATATTTGAATCAACAAAGAGTTAAAAACCTATGTGATCGAAAATTTGGGATCGGTGCTGATGGTTTGATAGTCTTGAAACCAAGTAAAAAAGCAGATTTCGAAATGGTATATTTTAATGCAGATGGTAATGAAAGTACCATGTGCGGAAATGGCGGGAGGTGCGCCATAAGCGCTGCTTTTGAGTATAAATTGGCAGATAGAGAAATGTCTTTTATTGCTATTGATGGTTTGCATGATGGGATTGTGAGAGGAAATATAATTGAGCTTTCAATGAAAGATGTAAACGGAATAATAGAAGAAAAAGGGACATATATCTTAGATACTGGTTCTCCGCACTATGTTGATTTTTTTGAAAGAGTAAATACCTTGGACGTAAAATCTCTTGGTGCTAAGATTCGATATTCTCCAAGTTTTGAATTTGATGGGATCAATGTAAATTTTGTAGAATTATTAGATAAAGATCAAATTCTTGTTAGAACATACGAAAGAGGTGTTGAGGATGAAACATTGTCTTGTGGCACAGGTGTAACGGCTTCAGTATTAGCAGCAGCATTGAAATATAAGCTCAATGGTAATTCAATAAAAGTTAAAACTTTAGGTGGAAATCTCGAGGTGAAATTCCATAAAAATGTTGATGGTTTTGAGCAAATAAAACTAATCGGACCAGCAGAATTTGTTTTTTCTGGGGAGATTGACATTTAAGGTTCACTTATATGCAATTAATTACTCATGGTGATCTCTAAATTCGTTTTTGCATTATTAATTTCCGAAAGTGCATGAAAATCTACTTGCTCCTTGCATTGGATGATACCAAGTTCATAAGTCTGGAGTGCAAGATTGGGTTCATTAATTTCTTCATACAATTTTCCAAGATGATAATATAAGCCCACATAAGCTTTATCATTCTCTAAAATTGATTGATAATAAACCAAGGCTTTGTCTAATCTGCTTAATTTTTCGTATTCTTTTGCGATTGCAAATTTTAAAAAAGAATCAGAAGGAGAATCTTCTAAAAAACCAAGAAGCTGATCAAGTCTATTTGTATTTGACATTTTTATTTTTTAACTCTGAGTATAGTAAATAAATGTATTTATATTTGCACACTTAAATTAACAATAAGATGAATTTATTAGTTTGTATATCTAGAACTCCTGAAACCACAGCAAAGATTTCATTTGCTGAAAATAATACCAAATTTAATAGTGATGGAGTAAATTATATTATGAATCCATATGACGAATGGTACGCTTTAGTCAGAGCAATCGAATTAAAAGAGGCAGTTGGAGGCAAAGTGATAGCTATCAATGTGGGTGGTCCAGAAAATGATATTGTAATTAGAAAAGCCTTAGCCATCGGTGCTGATGAAGCAGTAAGAGTTAATGGTGACCCTAATTCAGCGCTGTTTACTGCTACACAGATTGCAAATTATGCTAAAGAAAATGCATGTGATATTGTATTCTGCGGAAAAGAAACGATTGATTATAATGGTTCTGAAGTAGGAGCAATGGTTGCAGAATTACTAGACCAGCCATTTATATCTTACGCTAGCAAAATGGATGTTGAAGGCACTAAAGCAACAGTGGAAAGAGATATTGAGGGTGGAGTAGAAGTGGTAGAATTAGATACACCATTTGTGATTTCTGCGGCAAAAGGATTGGCTGAACAGCGGATTCCAAATATGAGAGGTATAATGATGGCAAAGCGTAAACCTCTTGCTGTGGTTGAGGCAACTGCGGTTGATGCTAAAAATGAAATAGTTTCTTACACCATGCCTGCGGGCAAATCAGCGGTAAAACTCATTGATCCAGAAAACATGGATGAATTGGTAAGATTATTACATGAAGAAGCTAAAGTTATTTAATTTAAAAAAGTAAAAAATGTCTGTATTAATATTCGTAGAGTCAAATAAAGGAAAATTTAAGAAAAGTGCTTTAGAAGCAGTATACTATGGTGCTCAAATAGCAAAACAAAAAGGCAGTGAGGCAATTGCATTATTATGTAGTCCTGCTGATAACCCTGCCGAATTAGGAAAATATGGTGCTTCTAAGGTAATACATCAGAATCTAGAATCACATACTGATAACATGGTAGTAGCTGACTTAATTAAGCAAGCTGCTGATGCAAACGGAGCAGAATATGTTATCATGACCAATAGTTCTTTAGGGAAATCATTGGCTGGTAGAGTCGCAATTAAACTTGATGCATCATTAGTTTCAGGTGCGACAAGCTTGCCAGAATCAGACAGTGTATCCAAAAAACTATTTTCAGGGAAAGCCATTGCATCGATAAAATTAACAGCAGATAAGAAAGTGATCAGCGTGATGGGTAACTCGGTAATTCCAGAAGAAATAGGAAGCGATGCACCTGTTGAAGCTGGGTCATATACTGCAAGAACTGGAAGAGTTACTGTCAAAGAATCCAAGACTTCTGATGGCGTAGTGCCATTACCAGAAGCAGAATTGGTAGTATCTGCAGGAAGAGGAATGAAAGGGCCTGAAAACTGGGGAATCATTGATGAAATGGCAGGCATATTAGGAGCAACGACAGCCTGCTCGAGACCAGTTGCGGATACTGGATGGAGACCTCATCATGAACATGTTGGACAAACAGGTGTAGCTATCAGACCAAATCTTTATATAGCAATTGGAATTTCTGGTGCTATTCAACATTTGGCTGGAGTTAACAATTCTAAAACAATCGTAGTGATAAATAAAGACCCTGAAGCACCTTTCTTTAAAGCTGCAGATTACGGTGTTGTAGGCGATCTTTTTGATGTTGTTCCTAGACTAAACGAAGCTTTTAGAAAATTTAAGCAATAAGTCATCACTTTTATAGCGTTAAATGCTAGTCTTTAGTATTTTTACCTGAAAAGGAACAGAAATCGATGCGAAAAATTGAGTTGGATGTGGTCGCACTCACGCACAGTGTGACATCATCGCATAATTATGCGGTAATTCTAGGAGAAGTTGGAGGCGAACGAAAGTTGCCTGTAGTTATAGGTGGTTTTGAAGCTCAAGCCATAGCTGTTGCTATGGAAAGCATGATTCCTAATAGACCTTTGACTCATGATTTGTTTAAAAATACGATAGACGCTTTTGGGATTGAGTTGAAAGAAGTAGTTATTAATAATTTACTCGACGGAATATTCTATGCTCAGTTAATATGCTGGGATGGAAAGCGAGAAGTCGTAATAGATAGCCGTACTTCAGATTCCATTGCAATGGCAGTAAGGTATAATTGCCCTATATTCACTTTGGATAATATCATGGATGAAGCGGGAATGTTGCTTGATCCTGAAGAAGAGAAGAAAATCTCCCTAGAAAGTAAAGCAAAAACGCCAAAACCCACACCAAAGAAGGCAAAAACCTTTGCTGAATATTCTGTAAAAGAGTTAAATGATCTGCTAACCAAAGTTTTGGAAAATGAAGACTATGAAAAAGCAGCAAAAATAAGAGATGAATTAAATAAGCGGAACGATAACTAGTTCCGCTCATTTATATGTCTGTATTCTTTGAGTTGAGACTTCACATCATTAATTGTTATATTTCCTAAGTCATTATCCCAAGCATTTAATACATAATTACAAATATTTGTAACTTCTACTGGACTTAGATATGGATGCGGATCCATTGGTAGATTATATTGAATGCCATTAACGACAATGCTGTCTTCTAATCCATACATAATTATAGAAGGCAAAGATTGAAAATGCTGATCTAAAAAATCGGCATTGTTTAACGGTGGATACAGTTTAGCCAATCCACTTCCATCTTGCATATGGCAATTTGCACAATAAAAATCATACAATACTTTTCCTTCTTTAAATCTCGATTCGCCGCAAGAAAAAAGTAACAAAATACTAATTGACAACAGGCTTAACCTCATCAAGTAAATGTTGGATATCTTTTAAGAATTCTGTAACGTCATCTGGATCTGTCCCTTCACAAAATGCACGGATGTGTCTGTTTTGATCCACAAGTAATATTTTGCCACTATGGTCAAATCCTCCAGCGACTTCATCATCTTCATATGCCACAACAAAATAATCATCTGCCATATCTAACAATTTGTTTTTATCACCAGTCAAGAAAAACCATTTTTCACTAGATACGTCTAGGTTAGAAGAATAGAGTTTTAGCGTTTCTACATTATCTCTAACAGGATCAATGGTATGCGAAACTAATTTTAATTTATCTTCATTTTCAAATTTATCATATATCCGTAGCATCTGTTTTTTTACCTTTGGACAGATGGTAGGGCAAGAAGTAAAAAAGAAATCTGAAACGTAAATATATTCTGAGAGAGAAGCATTGTCTATATAAATACTGTCTTGATTAACAAACTTAAAATCAGGAATAGAGTGATAAATGGTGTCTCCATCTACAATCTCTACTTGCCCGATGATGGGTAATGTTTTCTTTTCTTCTTTACAAGATAGCAAACTTAATACAATTACTATGACGATTATATTTTTCATTATTTAAGGTAGTTTTCTGCATTTGAAATTGCATCCAGCATATCTGATTTTACTTTGTTAATTTTTAGCATTTCGACATCCAAATATGATTTTTGGACCTCTTTAGATCCTTCTGGAATTTTGTACTCTGCCATCCATGCCATCATTCCTTCTGAAGCATCTTCCAGTTGTTTTTTAATCACTTCCGCATCTCCAATCTCAGATTTTGCAGATAACTCTTCTGGTGATAATTTTTTTATTTTTTTGCCTAGTCTATGAAGCATTGACATTTTAGGCATTACTTCATCGTGGATTTCCATAACTTTATCGTTCAATTGTTTGATCTCTGGATCTTCAATATTATTGCAAGAAAACAGAAAACAGATAGAGAAAATGCTTAATAGATATTTCATTTATTTTAGATATTCTTTGTAATAATTCAACAATCAAGAAATAGAATTTGTTCTTTAGGTAACGTATCTTTATACTTATGAATACTTCGATAGTATGGTTTAGAAATGATCTCAGAATTCACGATAATGAGGCATTGGTCCAAGCAATAAAAGCGACCACAAATGTAATACCTATTTATGTATTTGATGAAAGAATTTTTAAAGGTAATACTAAGTATGGTTTTAAGAAAACGGACAAATTCAGGACAAAGTTTATCTTGGAGTCGGTAAGAAATCTAAGAAACAATATTGAGAATATCGGTGGTAACCTTATCATAAGAATCGGAAATCCAGAAGAAGTCATCTATGAAATATGCAATCAACATAAAGTAAATTGGGTCTATTGTAATCGAGAACGTACAAAAGAGGAAGTCGATGTCCAAGATGCATTAGAGAAAAACTTATGGTCTATTGGTGTAGAAATGCGTTACACACGAGGAAAGATGTTGTATTATACTGCAGACTTACCTTTCCCAATAACCCATAGTCCAGATCAATTTACCACTTACAGAAAAGAAGTGGAAAAAATTGTACCTGTAAGAGAGCCATTACCAAGCCCTAAGGCGATAAACTTTCCTCAAATCGAATTAGATCATGGGAGTATTCCGACGCTTTCTGATTTTGGTCATACATCATTTACCATAGCAAAAGGTATTCAATTAAAAGGCGGGGAAACGGAAGGATTAAATCAATTGGCTTATTATTTAGAAGAAAAAAAACTGGTAAGCAATTACAAACATACACGCAATCAGTTACTAGGTCGTGATTACTCTAGTAAGTTGTCTGCTTATTTGGCACAAGGTTGTTTATCTCCTAAAATGATTTACCATCAGCTAAAGCAATATGAACATAAATATGGTAATAATGAATCTACATATTGGTTGTTTTTTGAATTGCTGTGGCGAGACTTTTTTAGGCTAATCGCCAAGAAGTATGGAAATGCAATTTTTCTAAAAGATGGTATACGCTTAAGTCCAAAAAATGCAAAGCTTGGAGTGGATGATATGAGTCGATTTGCAATTTGGAAAGAGGGTAGGACAGGATTCCCATTTGTTGATGCCAATATGAAAGAGCTTAATGAGACTGGATATATGTCCAATCGAGGAAGACAAATTGTAGCTAGTTTTCTAATCAATGAGTTGGGTTTAAATTGGATTATTGGGGCAGAATATTTTGAGTCTCTATTGATTGATTATGATCCTGCTAGTAATTATGGAAACTGGAATTACCTCGCTGGCGTAGGTACAGACCCAAGACAAGATCGACATTTTAATGTAAAAACGCAATGCCAAAAATATGACCCATTGGCAGAATATATTAAATTTTGGTTGCCAGAATTAAAAAGTATTCCAGCAGAAAAATTGTTTGATACCAGTTGCTATGACGAAGAAGATGAAGTAAGCTACGGGGTAAAGTTAGGGAAGGATTATCCGATGCCTTGTATTGGTTTATAAAGTTTAATTTTTGATGAAATTAAACCTTAATAGCTCCATTAATTCGATCTGGTTACTAGCGAAAAAATTAAGTATTCCTCAATTGAGGAATACTTAATAAAGGTTTTAAATTGCTTTAAAGTATAAAATCTAATTTGCAATTACTTCCCCAGTAAAATGCAGAACAGTAGGTTCTTCATTTAGATTTGTGAAAACTGAAACTGTTTTATTAAAGACCCCAACCTTCTTAGCGTTGTAAGTAGCATTTATTACTGTTGATTCTCCAGGGCTGATAGCCTCTTTTGAGTAATCAGATGTAGTACAACCGCAACCTACTTTAATATCTTTGATAAACAATAGCTCTTCAGTATTGTTTGTTAATTCGTAGGACGCATTTGCAGGTATGTTTTGTTGGATTTCTCCAAAGTTAAATTGAGTAGAATTCCAAGAAATTTCTTCTATATTATCGTTAGCTGTAAATACCAATACACTAAATAAAAATGCAAATAATTTCATCATAAAATTTTTAGATTAAAAAATAAATATTAATTGAGATGGCCAAAACTCAAAACAAAGTTAAGTGCGTAAACACAATCTTTTGTTAATCAATACTGAATGATTGTTAATCGGATGTTAAGCTGGAACTGGTTGGATTACTTAAGTTGTAGATCTTTTATGAAGGGTTGATGATCTCTGATGTTTTAATATTAAGTTTGATTTAATTTGTGAAGATAAAACTGGGTTGTCAATACTCACGCTTACCAAACAACAAACTACCTACGCGAATCATATTACTTCCTTG
>JAHDBF010000086.1:0-3575 GCA_020630525.1 Saprospiraceae bacterium | reverse complement strand
AATACTCACGCTTACCAAACAACAAACTACCTACGCGAATCATATTACTTCCTTGCTCCACAGCCATTGCAAAATCACCAGACATTCCCATGGAGATAGTTTTAAAGTTTTCAGTCTTGAAAACTGTAGTTTTTAGCTCATCGAATATTATTTTTAGTTCGGAAAATTCATTTTTTATTTGATTTTTATCATCGACAAAACTTGCCATTCCCATTACTCCTTGGAAATTTATATTGGTAAATTTTTCTGCACTATAGACCTTGCTAAATTCCATAATATTTTCAAAACCTGCCTTTGCTTCTTCTTTTCCAATTTTAAATTGGATTAATACGTTGGTGGTAACGTCATGTGTATATGATAATTCTTGAATCTTGTTTAAAATGCGTTCATTGGATACTGACTGGATACAATAGATGTCAGGGATCAATGATTTTATTTTATTGGTTTGTAATTGGCCAATGTGATGCCATCGGATATCATTAGGTAATTCTTCTTTTTTTGAAAGCCATTCTTGTACTCTATTTTCGCCAAATGCACGTTGACCTTTATTATACAAAGCTTCTATTTCTTGAATACTTCTTGTTTTTGAGACAGCTATTAATTCGACATTGTTTTTATCACAATATGCTTTCAACTCTTTGTAGGTCATCTATTTATTTTTTAATTTATCTTCTCTATATTATACTACTCTGAAGCTAGAAAATTTTATAATTTCGGTCAAGATAAGAAATTTATATTATGACAAAATACATTCACGGATACAAAGAAAAAGAGCAAAATAGACTCATAGATCAAAATCGTGTATTGTCAAAATTTATTTACGAAAAAATAGATTTGTCTCAAGTTAAGCATCTATTGGAGATAGGTTGCGGAGTAGGTGCTCAGATGAATTATGTGCTGAATCGTTATCCTAAAATTCATTGTACTGGATTGGACATTGCTCAAGCTCAGATTTCAAAAGCAGAGTCTAATCTTGCATCTAGCAATATTAATAAAGAAAGGTATAGTTTCTTAAATGACGATATTTTGAATGAAAGTTTAAGCCTAGAAAAATTTGATGGATTTTTATTGGTTTGGGTATTAGAGCATATACCTAATCCAATTAATATGCTTAATGCAATCAGGGAAAAAGCAAAGAAAGGGGCAAAGATATGGATTACTGAAGTCCACCATCGGAGATTACATCTCTACCCAGAACAAAGTTGCATTGAAAAATTGTGGCAAAAATCTATAGAATATCAAAAGCAAATCGGCGGAGATGCAAATATAGGAATACGGCTTGGCAATTTATTGCATGATGCTGGATTTGAGCATATCACTATCCAGCCTTATAATATGTTTTTTGATAAAACCAACCAAGATCAGAGGATGATTATGCTTAATTATTGGGAAGAATTGTTGGAGAGTGCAGTAGATACGTTGTTGCAAAACGGGATTACCACATCAGCAGAATGGTCTCAAGCTCAAAGAGAATTTAAAGCATTAAAAGAAAATGAAAATGCTGTGTTTTGCTATTCTTTTGTTCAAGGATTTGCTACTGTTGGAAAAGACCATTAATCTCAGCATCTACCATTTCTAAGATGCTTGCAAAGTCTTCAGGTTTGTTTTTAAAATCCATGCCATCTGCATTGATGACCAGTAATTTCCCTTCAGTATAATTTTCAATCCAGTCGTCGTATTTGTTGTTTAATCTTTTAAGATAATCTACACTGATTGATCCTTCGTAATCGCGTCCTCTTTTATCAATATGTTTGACTAAAGTTTCTATGCTAGATTTTAAATATATCATTAAGTCAGGCGCACCGACTTGTTTTGACATTGTGTTAAAAAGGTCCTTATAATTTTCAAAATCTCTAGTATCCATAAGTCCAATCTCGTGCAGATTAGGTGCAAAAATAAATGCATCTTCATAGATTGTTCGATCTTGGATTACCGTATCTTCACCTTTTTGAATATTTAAAACTTGTTGATATCGGCTATTTAGAAAGTATATCTGTAGGTTAAAAGACCAACGTTGCATGTCTTCATAAAAATCTGCGAGATAAGGATTAGTGCTGGTATCTTCATAATGTACTTTCCAGCCATAGTGGCGGGACAAAAGCTCAGAGAGCGTTGTTTTTCCGGCTCCAATATTTCCGGATACCGCGATATGCTTAAGCTTTTTGGTCGGTGCCATAATCTTTCCTTGGTTGGTTCTTACAAGCGACGAAAATAAAGAAATATTATATTTTAAAGTAATAGATAGGACACTGATTTTAAGAATGTGTATAAATAATTAAATTATTAATTTAACAGCCAAATTGTAAGCATGACAAAATTTAGAAGAGGACACGAGAAATCATCTAGAGGCACTGGTGGATGGATGACACGCCTGGTGGTTTTTACAGTATTATTGTTTTTTATGATAATAATGGCATTTGTATATTTTCCCTCTTTAGGAGGATCTGAATTTTCTGCAAGCAGTTACGATTCTTCTGATTATCAGTCTGAGGATGAATATGCATTGGATGGAAGTGACAAAACGTATATAGATTTTTTGCCAGTAGGAGGGTCGAATAATGTTATTCATCATAAATATTATTCTCTAGCTTATAATGAAAAGCATGAACAAGCAGACTGGGTAATGTACGAATTAACCAAAAAAAGTCTAGATGCAAAGAATGTTCCTAGAGCAAAACGCTTTAATCCAGATAATAAAGTTAGGACTAAATCTGCAGTCCATGCGGATTATACACACAGTGGTTATACACGTGGACACCTAGCTCCCTCTGGCGATATGGCATTTAATACTACTGCTATGAAAGAGTGTTTTCTTATGAGTAATATGTCACCGCAACCAAGGGCATTAAATAATGGGATCTGGAAAGAATTGGAAGAAACAGCGCGTGATTGGGCACTAAATAAAAAAGAATTATACATCGTGACAGGACCAATTTTTACTTCGAAAAATCCAAAACAAATTGGCCGCAACAAAGTATCTGTTCCTGACGAGTTTTTTAAAATAATAGTTGATGTCGATACTAAAAGGAACATATGTTATCGAATACCCAATGCCTTGAGTAATAAAAAACTTGAAAATTATGTCGTCAGTATTAATGAATTAGAGTCAGATTTGAATATGAATTTTTTTAGTGGTTTTTTATCTGAGAATGACGAAGATATTATAGAGACAAAGTATTGGCCTACGAATGATAGAAAGTATAATGCTAGGGTTAATCGATGGAATAAGGAGTAGAAATTTGTAAAACTTTATTTGATCTATAGTTATAAAATCAAAAGAAAAATTATTTATGTCAGGTGGAGATTGGAAAGCAATGTTTAGAGGGATTCAAGAAAATGATTATGAATTGGTAAATTTTTATCTCAAGTCTGGAATTGACCCAAATTATCAACATCCAGAATTTATGGCTTCGCCACTAGCAGAAAGCCTTAGATTCAACAATTTGCAAATAGCTGAATTATTATTGAAAAATGGCGCTGATCCTATGTTAGTAGAAATGGAATCTGCTAAAACTATACTTGCTATCGCAAAAAGTCTAGATGGTGATAAAGCTATTGAGTTAATAGAAAAATAT
>JAHDBF010000085.1 GCA_020630525.1 Saprospiraceae bacterium | reverse complement strand
TTCCGCCATTTTATAATGCCATACACCAGGATTAATGTTTGTATAAGACCAACATAAATCTAAAACCATTTTTAAACCTACATCTGATAAATAATCAACTTTATTTTCTTTTAATAGTAATTCTAAACACATAGTCGCATAGGCAACTCGTGCTCTAATTGATAAATTTATAAGCTTCATATCAAACTTTTATTGAATGTAACAATCTGTAAACAAAGATTGTAAATAATCAAAGTCAATTTTCTAAATTTTCCACCCCAATACCCTACATTTGCCCCAACAAAAAAATAACTATGTCAGCTTTAGATAAAATCAATCCAGAAGAAATGTTAGAGGCCATTGCAAATGCGTCTTTTGACTCAGATATTGATGCCATTATGGACACTACGAAAGGAAAAATAAACCTTACTCTTTTTGCTTCCAAAACGCCAAAAACAGTGGCAAACTTCGTTGGATTAGCTAAAAAGGGATATTACGATGATTTGTTTTTTCATAGGGTTATAAGTGACTTTATGATCCAAGGAGGTTGTCCATTAGGTATGGGAAATGGTGGACCGGGATACAACTTCCAAGATGAATTTCACCCAGAATTAAAGCACGATACTCCAGGTATCTTGTCAATGGCAAATGCCGGTCCTGCAACAAATGGATCACAATTTTTTATTACGCATGTAGTCACAGATTGGCTTGATGGTAAGCATAGCGTTTTCGGCAAAGTGAAATCTGATTCTGATATGGATGTAGTGAATAGCATCGAAAAAGGAGATCAAATCCTAAGTATTACAATTATTGAATAAAGAAATTTACAAACTTATAAATTAATCGGCCTATTGAAGCGAATTCTTTAGGCCTATTTTTTTTCTCTCTATAAATTGAATTACAAAATTTTCGTAAGCATTCCAATTATTATAATTTTATCGTAAAATTGATGCAATAATTTTAAATATTGGCATTCTTATATTGAACTATCAATCATAAAAATCGATTACTTGCATTAAGAATAATCATTCTCTAAAATAACCAAGTATCTACTGATAGTTATTAATTTTATTTTTGGTAAATTGGAATATAAAAAATATAAATCATGGACATTAACGAGTTGTGGGTAGGTGACTTTTTAAAAGTAAAATCTAGCGGTGTTATCGGCAGATACAAAGGCTTGAATGAAGACAAAGTAGCACTTAATGTTGACAATGATATTATTCTAGTTTCCCCTGAAGACTTAGAATTAATTGATGACATTGAAGAAGAAACAGAAGATAAATCAGAAGAAATAGAAGAAGCATTAAGTCAATATGCGTTGGTTCCTGATGAATTAGATTTGCATATTGAAAAACTTAATCCTAAACTCATTAACAGTGCTCCACAGATAATATTTAATCATCAAAAACAAGCATTCCAGCAATATTTAAACAAGGCTTTTTATCAGAAAAAATATGCTATTGTCATCATTCACGGAAAAGGAGAAGGGGTGCTAAAATCAGAAGTTCTAAACTACATTAGACACAACAAAAAAGTATTTACCTTTCAATCTATTCATGATGGTGGTGCAGTAGAAGTTATCTTAAGCAAGAAACTTTAATGGACTACCCTATCCATAAAATACTAAACAATACTTTCGGCTACAAAGAGTTTAGACTCGATCAAGAAGAAATAATAAATAACGTATTGGCTGGGAATGACAGTCTAGTTATCATGCCAACTGGTGGTGGAAAATCACTTTGTTTTCAGATTCCGGCACTAGCAAAATCTGGATTAACTTTAGTAGTATCTCCTTTGATCGCATTAATGAATGATCAAGTATCTGCGTTAAAACAATTAAATGTAAAAGCTGCAGCCTTACACAGCAATACTGATATCGGAGAAAAAAACAGCGTTTTTCAAGCAATCCAAAATAAAAGACTTGATCTTCTTTATGTATCACCAGAAAAACTATCCACACCCAATTTTTTGCAATATTTATCAACAATAGATGTTACGCTATTTGCTATAGACGAAGCACATTGTGTCTCTATTTGGGGAAATGATTTCAGACCAGAGTACGTAAAACTAAAAATACTTAAAAAACAGTTTCCTAAAACACCACTAATTGCTTTAACCGCAACAGCAGATAAGGCTACACAAGAAGACATAAAAAAACAACTTGGAATATCGGACTCAAAAACATTCCTTTCTTCTTTTGAAAGAAAAAATATTTCTGTAGAAGCCAGACCTGGATTAAAACGAATAGAGCAGATTATTAGATTCATTCAGAAAAGTCCAGATGAATCTGGCATCATATATTGTCTTTCTAAAAAGAGCTGTGAAACCGTAGAGAAAAAACTCAAAGACTACAAAATTAACGCAGCTTATTATCATGCAGGCATGTCTTCTGAAGAAAGGAA
Organism: Saprospiraceae bacterium; assembly: GCA_020630525.1. Classification (GTDB taxonomy): domain Bacteria; phylum Bacteroidota; class Bacteroidia; order Chitinophagales; family Saprospiraceae; genus JAHDBF01. Next base: position 13,644 of record JAHDBF010000085.1, on the reverse strand, counting down.
TCTAATACAAAGAAGATTTCAAGATGATGACATACAAGTGATCTGTGCTACAATTGCTTTTGGGATGGGAATTGACAAACCTAATATCCGTTGGGTAATCCATTACAATATGCCTAAAAATGTGGAAGGCTATTATCAAGAAATTGGCCGTGGTGGCAGGGATGGAGAAAAAGCAAGAGCATTATTGTTTTACAGCTGGGCTGACATGACAATGCTCCAACGATTTGTAGATGAGAGTAATGCTTCTTTTGAGTTTAAAAAAGTACAAAGTGCAAAGCTTGATAGAATTTGGCAATACTCCAACACATTAAATTGCAGAACAAATTTTATCTTAAATTATTTTGGAGAATATCGTTCTGATCCTTGCGGACATTGTGACAATTGCTTAAATCCTCCAAAGTTTATTGATGGTACACAGTATACTCAAATGGCGTTATCAGCAATCATCAGATCTAACGAAAAAATCGGTATAAATCTTTTAATTGATGTATTAAGAGGATCACAAAAACAAGAGATTCGAAATCAACGACTAGATCAAATTAAAACATTTGGTGTTGGACGTATGATACCTACGTCACATTGGCACTACTATATTAATCAAATGATTAGTCAAGGCATAATCCAAATAGATTTTTCTGATTATTCTCGACTCAAAAAAACACCACTTTCTGCGGATGTACTAAAAAACAAAACCAAAATACAGTTGGCAGAATTTGTAAAAAGAGAAAAAGCAAAACCTCCAAAAATTGAAAAACTCGATCTAGATTATACAGGAATAGATAAAGATTTATTTCAAAAATTAAGAACTTGGAGAGCAAGTATCGCTAAGGCAAAGGGTGTTCCTGCATTTACTGTATTCCATGATAAAACACTCAAGCAGATTGCGGTATCTACTCCTACCTCCGAAATAGAATTATTGGCAATTGATGGGATAGGTCACGCAAAATTAATGAATTATGGACCTGCATTATTAGAAATTATTACAGCGCATAATGGGTAGGTTACTTTAAAGTTTTCGTAAGAATCTACATATAAAATACTACTATCCTATTTGTCTCCATTATACTTCCAATCCCCTAAAGTAATTACGGCATTAAATAGGTAATATATATACTTAGCCACATTTGCTATATTGATCTGAAGCACTGCTTTAAACAATTGAATGATATTATAAACTATCCAACTCAACCATGTCTCCTCATATTTAAAAGCAGTAGCAATGTTTGCTCCAAGCGACAACCCAAAAGTCAAACTAAGCACTACTAAAAACAAAACATCAGTACGTCCTCCAAAAAGAAATCCACCTAAAAAAACTATTGAAAAACCTACTACCATTCCAAGAAACAATATAAGATAGTATAATAAATCTCGCTGACGCATCTTAACTCCGTCACTCCACCTTTTTACAATAAAAGTAAATATTACAAAAGTTAAAGGATAACTAATTATTGCTGACGCATTTCCAAATAAAAAATCATTTACCCCAGAATTTATCGTGGTCATAAGTCCGATAACTGGTCCTGTCGTGCTTTGCTTACCAGTAAATCTAGTTGCCAATAAAGAAAATACTGCACCAATCATTGCAGTAATCCCAAGTGGATAAGCACCTCGCTCTATGTGTGAAAATAAATCATAAATAGGCACTCCGAAAGTGATTTCCCCATTGTAGTAAATCGTTCCATGAAAATCTTTGTAAAAACAAATTGCAAAAACCAATACAGCACCAAGAATATCTAAATATGAAGACTTAACTAGAGTCCTAATAAAAGGATATTTTAATGCTATAGTCATAGGATTCTTTGTAGAGCCAGCATATACCCTAGATGTAATGCCTCATGCATAGCATTAAATGTAATTGCAGATTGGATATCTCTTAAAGTTACCCCAAAACTGGTGGAGTATTCTTGATATTCAGTAAAAATACCTTTGCTTATATCAGACTCAAATTTCTGTAAAAGATCATTTGACAATAGTTTCAATTCTTGTAATTCATTAGTATTATAACTGCGCTCAGGCTTAGTGCCTTTTCTAAATTCTCTTATCCAATCTTCGGAAATAATCATTTCTATTCCTGCCAATTTATAACACAATAATTGCTGTGTAACAACAACATGCGCATAGTTCCAAAATAAGTTATTATTAAAACCATCTGGAATTCTATTTAATAATTCAATGGGATATTTATCTAAAATATCAACCATAAGATTCCTTGATTGCCTAGTTTGGTTTATAATTTCTTTCATTCTAATTTTTCTAATTCTAAAATAAGGTCGTCTTGATCTACCAACACATTTTCGACAAGATATATTTTTTTCACCTTAGCTTCAAAAGGACTTGTAATAGTACTCTCCATTTTCATCGCTTCTAAAATTGCAAGTGGAGCACCTTGCTTTACTATATCATTTTCTTCAACAAGAATTTTTGATAATTTGCCTTGTAAGGCAGCACCGATGTGGTTATCGTTAGTAGCTTTTAAGTTTCTCTTAACTGTAGATTCTTTAGCTTGATCTTTTACAACAACAGAACGGATAGCTCCATTCAGTCTAAAAATACTAAGTCGATTTCCATACTCATCACTGTCATTATTATTTAAGAATTCAATGATAATATTTTTTCCTAATGCAATGGCAACGGTGATTTCTTCATTTGGTTCCATTCCATAAAAAAATGCTTTTGTTGGTACTTTACTCACATCACCATATTGAACGTAATGAGTATAGTAATCTTCAAAAACTTTTGGGTATAATAGATAGGAGACAAAATCAGTTCTCTCCTTAAAGGCTGGAAATTTTTCTTTAAACTTTTCAAATTCTAATTCAAGGTCAACTGGAGGAATATGCGCATTAGGTCTGTCAGTAAATGGCTCTTCTCCTTTTAAAACCATAGATTGCAAGGCGGTCGGCCATGGTCTTTCACGCTGTCCCAGATCACCCCTCATTAGAGATTTAAAGCTCTCAGGAAAATCAATTTTCTCTCCTTTATTTAAAATATCGTTCGGTGTATATCCATTCGCAGTCATAAACATGGCAAGATCACCAACCACCTTGGAAGAAGGAGTAACCTTTACAATTCCACCTAATAAATCATTGACAGCTTTGTAATTTTTCTTAATGGTTTCAAACTTATCTTCCAAGCCCAATCCTCTGGCTTGTGGTCTAAGGTTTGAATATTGTCCTCCTGGAATCTCATGATCGTATACGTCTGCCGTTCCTGACTTTAATTCTGTTTCAAATGGATAATAATATGTACGTACCGTCTCCCAATAATTAGAAAATTCATTCAAAGAATTTAAATCAATATCATTGTGTCTTGGATGATCTTGCATCATAGCAACGACACTATTAAAATTGGGTTGTGAAGTTAATCCAGACATTGAACTTAGTGCGACATCTACAATATCAACACCAGCATCAATTGCTTTGAGGTAAGTCGAGGACTGAATTGATGACGTATCGTGGGTATGTAAATGTATTGGCAGAGAAACTTTTTCTTTTAATGCAGAAATCAGATGTTCTGCGGCCATTGGTTTCAGCAATCCAGCCATATCTTTTATTGCCAACATATGTGCGCCTGCATCTTCCAATCTCTGTGCTAAGTCTAAATAATATTGTAGGCTGTACACGCTGTTTTTGTCAAGCACATTGCCAGTATAGCAAATACAAGCTTCTGCAATAGCGTTGGTTTCTTTATTGATTGTTTCAATACTAAATTTCATAGCCTCTACCCAATTCAAAGAGTCAAAAACTCTGAATACATCGATTCCCTCTGCACATGCTGTAAGAATAAATTCTTTAATAACGTTATCCGCATACGCTTTGTACCCTACACCATTTGATCCTCGCAATAACATCTGTAGCAAAGTGTTCGGAACATTTTCTTTAATTTTAAGTAATCGCTTCCAAGGGGATTCTTTTAGGAAGCGCATGCTAACATCGAATGTAGCTCCGCCCCACACTTCCATAGAAAATAGATCGTGACCATGCTTAGTAGAAAAAGGCTTCGCTATATTTACTAGATCATGTGTTCTTACTCTTGTTGCCAATAAAGATTGATGTGCATCACGGAAGGTGGTATCTGTGTACAATATTTTATCTTGAGTTTTTACCCAATCAATCAAGGCAGACCTACCTTTTTCTTCTAATATTTGCTTAGTACCATGCTGAAATGTTGCCTCTTTTATATCTGGAATAATGGCTTTATTAAAAACAAAGTCTGGATTTATTTTCTTCACATCAGGATTCCCGTTGATCGTTCTGTCTGCTAGGAATCGCACCAACTTTGTACCTCTATCTTTCCACTTTGGAGGAGCAAGTAACTGAGGATTATTACCAATATAATTTACTGTAATATTTCCATTTCTAAAATTTTCATCGTTAAGTAAATTTATCAAAAATGGAATATTAGATTTTACACCACGGATTCTAAATTCTGTCAACGCACGACCTAATCTATCTGCAGAATCTTTTAATCGGTGACCCCAGGCGGTAACTTTTACCAACAAACTATCAAAAAACGGTGAGATTACTGCTCCTGCAAAAGCACTTCCAGCATCCAACCTAATCCCAAAACCACTAGCACTTCTATAAGCAACTAATCTTCCATAATCTGGTTTAAAATCGTTACTCGGATCTTCGGTAGTAATTCTACATTGAATAGCAAATCCGCGGATACTTATATTTTCTTGGGAACCGATACCTATTTTTTCTTCGAATAAGTTTACACCTGCTGCGATTAAGATTTGAGCCCTTACTAAATCTATTCCTGTAACTACTTCAGTAATAGTATGCTCAACTTGAATCCTTGTATTTACTTCTATAAAAAATATTTCCTCTTCAGCATTTACTAAAAACTCAACCGTTCCTGCATTGGAGTAATTTACCTCTTTACATATATCAACTGCATATTTGTACAGATTTTCTTTTGTCTTTTGTTTTAAGTTTACACTTGGCGCTACCTCTACTACTTTCTGAAATCGTCGTTGCACGGAACAGTCTCTTTCATACAAGTGGACAATATTTCCGTAATTATCTCCTATGATTTGCACCTCTATGTGCTTTGGATCATTAATGTATTTTTCTACAAAAACACGATCATCACCAAATGCTGTCTTTGCTTCTCGAGTAGCCTCTAAATATGCCGTTTCTAATTCTTGCTCACTTTTTACCACACGCATTCCTCTGCCTCCTCCTCCAACTGCAGCTTTTATCATCACTGGTAATCCTATATCGAGGGCAATGTTTTTTACTTCGGTAAAATTTGTCAATGGTTCTTTAGAAGCTTTTACAAAAGGTACACTTGCTTTTTCTGCAATTTTCTTAGCTGACATTTTATCACCAAGCAGCCCCATCACTTCAGGATTTGGACCAACCCATACGATACCGTTATCAATACAAGCCTGAGCAAATTTTTCATTTTCAGAAAGGAATCCATAGCCTGGATGGATAGCATCAACATTGTGTGTTCTTGCCACTTTTATAATCTCTTCAATATCTAAATATGGCTTTAAGGCATCGGTATCATCTCCTATTTGGAAAGCTTGGTCTGCTTTATACCTATGCAAGGAATATCTATCCTCATTGGTATAAATGGCTACCGTTTTTATTCCCAATTCTGATGCAGCTCTGAATATTCTTATGGCGATTTCCCCTCTATTGGCAACGAGGATTTTTCGGATAAACTTTTTTGACATTGACTTGCTTTAAGTTTGTTGTTCTAATTCCTTATAGATTTCTCTATAATTTTTCGTAATAAAATATCTCTCTCCCATAAAATGAATATCGGGTTAAATGACCGTTATCATCGACTTCAAAAATATCTCTACTTGGTAAATGCTCAAATCTAGTTTCGTCATTTTTGTTTATTAAACTTAGTTCGTAAATCGGATAACTGCCTGATGAAATATCTTTATCAAAATAAAATTTCCCATTTTGTCTTTGGAAGATTTGGTATGGTTCATTTTCGTCATTCCACTTTCCTATTAATTTGGATTTCATTGTTCTCTTAACGAGATTTTGATCGTTAAAAGATTCGACCATTGATTTATAATCAAATGCTCGTTTGACATTAACCTTTAGGTCTTTCATTAGATTACGCATATAATCTGGATCGCTGTTTACGGCATCTATCATTTGTCTCCCGTACTTTAGTAAAAAGAGATCTTCTAAATCCGTAACAAAATCATCACGCCTTATTTCTCCTTCATTTAATGCCATATTCATTATGGTAAATGCCTGTTGTTTTGCTGAGAAGTTTGTGTTATTTCTCCAGACGTTAAATGGTGTTTTCTTAAATTCTTGAAAACGGTCTTCTAGTGGATAACCATGTTTTTCTATCATTCTAGTGGCAGACAAAAGGTTTATATTGTCTCGATAATCGCTTTGCTTTCCACCTCGATATTCTTGATCTTCGAGATGAATTTTTTCCCAATACGCCCGTATTTGGAGGAATCCCCTCAATCCATCAATTTCCTTAAAAATATCAGTAGAATCAATCTGTCCAAAAGAAACTAATGGTAAAAAAGCCAACAATATTATATATTTCATATTATTACTAATTTTAATATGACCTAATGCAAATTTTATTCCTTTATTGAATCTTTTGACACATTTAGTGTTGTATCAATAATGGTTTTTATTTGTTTCCAAGCTTCATCAGGGTCCTCTGTTGTAACGGATTTTAGAATATTTAACTTAGCTTTTGCGAATTTATGTTCCATAATCTGATCTCTTAACAATAAAACAACAACTACTGTGATAGTAATGAATACAGCGATAAATTTTGGTAAACTGAATTTAAATTTCATCAATTTTATTTTATAATTCCAATACCTTCCCTTCTATTATCACCAATCGCAATCTTATTTTTTAGATCTATCGTATGTGTTCCTCCAAACAATAGTTCTAAACCTTCCCAAATTTTTACGGCTTTGTTTACATTTAGTTTTGAGGTATCAAAACCTTCTTCTAAGTAAAGATGAGCATCATTTTCAAAAATTCTTGGAAGATGGATTGCTTGATCTAAATCTAGATCTAATAGTTTCAAATTTATCAATAATTGAGCAATCGAAAATGGAATCCTAGTAGCACCTCCAGTACCTGTTAGCAATTCCAAATTATCACTTTTATCATAAACCAAAGTTGGACACATCATAGAGTTGAGTCTTACGTTTTCTTCCCAAGAATTCAACCCATTTGGCAGCAGTGCGGTTTCGCCCAACATGTTATTCATTTGCATATCAGTACCGGGAATAAAATATCCAGCGCCTTCTCCTATAGATGTAGACAGGGAAATCCCATTTCCAAATTTATCTACAATATTAAAATGTGACGTACCTGATGTATGTTTAGTTAGTCGAGATTCAGGTTCTTGATAGCTAGGATAAATGGCACTCAACTTATTATATAATGCTTCTTTATTTTTGGTCAATGGGATACACTTTAATATTTGATTTCTTAACAAATTCAAATGTTGTACTCCGAGCGGCGTTATACTTTCATCTTGAATATTATGTAAAAATAGTGAAAGCAAGCCGCCACCCATTGAAGGCAATTGTGGTACAGAGATTTTACTACCTTGAAAATAAAAATGAAGAGGACTTACCTTTCTAATTTGATATTTTTCAAAATCAATCATTTTTAGAAATCCACCATTGCTTGTAGTATGATTTACTAATCCTTGTGCAATTTCTCCATGATAAAACCAATCTGAATTTTCTTTAGCAAAGCAATATAAAAAATCTGCCAATCCAGACATTTTTAATTCATCACCAGTTTTTTTCGCAATATTATCTTTAAAAAATAAAGACCGCCCATGCGCACTGTGTCCAAATATTTGTTTTAATAAATCAATGTCTTCTGCTTGAAAAGGCGTTAATTGAATTCCAGATTTGGCATATTCAATCGCAGGTTGTACCAATTCTAATATTGGAATCGTGCAAAAGTTTTTATGCAAATAGGAAATAAAAGCCATAGCTCCTGGCACTGCCATTGAAGCAGGACCTATAAAAAATGATTCTTGGCTTTCTCCAAAATCAACAATTATCTCATCATAGGATGGATTGCTCAGATTATTAAAGAAAGGAGTTTGACAAAAGAAGTCTAAGATATAATTTTCTCCAGATGCAAAATGCACATTGGCAAAACCACCAGCACATGCAGATGACATAGCGGGTTCTGTTAAAAACATCGTAGTGTAAGCCGCAACGGTCGCATCAAAAGCATTTCCTCCACTCTTCAATACATCTTCTGCAACCTTTGCTGTTAGATGGTGTCCGGCAGCAATCGCATATTCTAAATCAAAATTCGACATAAAGCCAAAATATAAAATCTTAATCTATTTATTTAAGAAAAAGTAAAATGCATTCCTGTTTTATTTATTCAAATAAGAATAAAGCGCAAAAAAATGCATTTTCACGGTAGTAATATTTAGATATCTTTGTAAGATAACAAAAAGTAATGAGTAAAAGGATAAATGAAACGGTATCATTTGTAGTGAGATTTACACAAAAGATATTCGAAGATAAAAATGGGGAAGCAAACGTACAATGGCGAGGAAAAATCTCTCATGTGCAAGGCAGTGATCAAAAAAATTTTATCGAATTTGAGGATGCTTTAAAATTTATTCAAGAAAAATTAGATCAACTTACCATTGCAAATATTGATGGAAAAACAGATGAAGAGAAAGAGGGAATTCTTACCAAAAGTTGGGACATCTGGAATAAAATGTCAAAAGCATACCCCAAAATGGTATTAGATGCTATCAAAGACCCAAAAGCTCAAGTATCTCAAATCCAAGAACAAATTGCTCAGGTCAGTGGAGAATTGAGTCAAAAAATAGAAATAGATTCTTGGCGACCACCATCTAAAGCAGACTACCATAAACTCGAAGAAATGATGGGCCAAATGTCTGACCAGATGAAAACGCTCAACAAAAAGCTTGATGATCTGTCTAAAAAGAAATCAAAATAATTTATGTCAATTTCGGAAGAAAAATTGAATGAATTATTATCCAAAAAAAACCAAGCAGATCTTCTGGTTGAGACGCTAGGACAATTACGTGTCATTCGTAATAAAGAAGAACTAAATGACAAATCTTGGGGCAGAGATAAGGCATTACAACTGTTTGAATTTCTAGTTACTGCCCGCAATCGAATGGCTTTACACAAAGAACAGATCATTGCTAGAATTTGGGAAGATGCTTCACAAAAAGAAGGTGACAATAATTTTAAAGTAGCACTGCATGGAATTAATAAAGCGCTTGAACCTGAGCGAAAAAGTCGAACTGAACCAAAATATATTTCCCGTCAAGGTTTAACGTATAGACTAAAAAAGGAGATAGTTTGGATTGATGTCGACGCTGTAGATGAATTGATAGAGTTTGCAAATGAACAATTAGAGATTAATGTTGATCTTAGTATTCTGGCATTAAAAGAAGCGACAAAATTATTTCAAGGCATCTATCTTCCCAACCGTATTTACGAAGATTGGGCCACCGTAGAAAGAGAAAGATTGCAGGTATTGATCTTAGGCGCGTATATTCTTTTAGGTGAATTATTATTAGGTTCCAATCCTTTAGAGTCTATCCGACTGGCACAAAATGCTTTGCAAATGGATCAGACTTGGGAAGATGCGCATCGACTATTGATGAATGCGTACATGCACAAAGGGAACAGGCCTTCTGCAATTAAAGCATACAAAAATTGTGTAAAAATTTTGGATAAAGAATTTGGGATAGAGCCGCTTCCCGAAACTGAAAAGCTATATCAAGAAATTGTTTCCGGATAAATGCTAATCTATACTATTTCTCCATTGATTAGGCGTAAGTTTATAATTTTCTTTGAAAACTTTTATAAAATAAGAATCTGAATTAAACCCGCATTGATAAGCAATTTCTGCAATTGTATCGTCTGAGTTTATTAATTTAATTTTAGATTTTTCTAATCTAAAATCTCGAATAAATTCTGAACAACTTTTTCCAGTAATCGATTTCATTTTACGGTGCAGTTGCATTCGACTAAAATGCATTTCTAGCGCAAACTCGCTCACATTAAAATTATCATTTTCATAATTTTTCTCAAGAACTGAATTAAGTTTTTCCAAGAAAGGATCTGTTGGTTTTTGATAGACAAATTGTTCTAAAGAATTATATTTTGACTTTAAAGTTTCTCTTAATTCTATCAATTGGTTTATTCTAATCAACAATTCTTCCTCGTCAAATGGTTTTACAATATATGCATCTGCTCCAAGATTTAATCCTTCTACTTTCTCTTGTTGAGAAGCTTTCGCAGTTAGTAAAACTACTGGGACATGATTGGTTTTGATGTCAGATTTTACTGCTTTGCATAATTCATACCCACTCATTTTTGGCATCATGACATCGCTAATTATTATATCAGGAATCAATTTTAATGCTTTTTGTAAACCCTCCTCACCATTGCTTGCAGTTTCTACTTTAAAATCTGTTTTTAAACATTGAGAAATATAACCTTGAAGGTCAATATTGTCTTCAATCAGTAAAACAATTTTCTGATTTTCTTTTATCTCCTCCTCAACAATAGCAACTTCAAAGTCATCTTCAAATAAAATTTGTGAATCATCAATAACGGTATCAATATCTGCCGTATTCGATATTGGTAACATTACTGTAAACTTAGTACCATTACCTAACGAACTTTCAACGAAAATTTCTCCGTTTAACAAATGGATAATTTCTTTCGTTAATGCCAAACCAATTCCAGTACCGCCAACTACGCTATTTGTAGATTGATAGAATCTGTCAAAAATCTTAGCTAAATCTGACTCAGGGATTCCAATTCCTGAATCAGAAATTACAATCAATATTTGGTCATTTTTTTGATTTAACTCTACATATACGTTTCCTCCTCTATTGGTAAATTTTATCGCATTTGATATAAGATTATTACAAACGTGGGTTAATTTCTTTTTATCAATATCAAGAAATAGTCTATCAATATTTGGATTGAAAATAAAATCAATTTCTTTTTGTTCTGCATAAGACATAAAAGTGACTACTATACTTTTCAAAAAATTGACAATATCTAATTGAACCATTTCTTTGTTCATTAAACCAGCGTCTGCTTTTGATAAATCCAACAATTGCTCTACTAAGGAAAGCATCTGATTCGTATTTCGCTTAATTGTTTTCTTTAATCCTAAATTTTCAATCTTATTTGACAAGCCTCCTATAATGGTTAAAGGTGTTCTAAATTCGTGCGAAATATTAGTAAACATTTTTGTTTGCTTAATTACAAACTCTTGTTGAGAAGCAATATATTTTAGGTCAGAAGCTCTTTTGGCTTGGAGACTTTTATACAATATGTACATCAACATTAAGATTAATATCAAACTTACTATCAGTATTATAATTGATCGTTTTTGGGTCGTTGATGTTTTTTGCTTTAAGAAATTTAGCTTTTTTAATTGAGCAATTTCTTTTTCTTTTTTCTCAGTATCAAAAGCAAATCTGACTTTTTGGATAGCTTCGATTTTATTTAAATTAGCAATAGAATCTGCCAAGGATGCAGAATATAGCTGTAATTCAAAGGCCTTCTTGTTTTGATTATTTTGTGCATAAGCTTTTGCCAAAAAATCATTCGCCCATTTAGTAAAAGCAAAATCGTTATTATTTTCTAGTAAATTGGATTGATTTTCTAAATACAAAATAGCTTTTTCTGGTTGATTTATATTTAAATAATATCGACCCATATCTACTTCCGTTACTTTATATAAATTTTGAACCATAGGGTTATAATCCTTTAGTTCTACAATTTTTTCGTAAACTGAAGGAATTTTAAAAAGACTATCTTGAAACTCTAAGTAACCATTAAAAATATATTGCAAGCCAATAAATGCATGAAAAGTATCTTTTAATGAGGTCGCAGATTCATATGAACTTAAGGAATAATATAAACTTGAATCTCTGTTACTTAAGTTAGTTTTAGAATAAATATTGGCTTGATTAAACAGTAATCGTAATTTCCAATTTTTATCGTTTTGAATTTTGGTTTTTAGCGAATCGATTTGATCTATGGCTATTTCGTAATTTCTTTGTTGAACATTCCAATAGATCAAATCAAAATCGCATTCTATTGACATACTGTCATTTCCAATATTTTGAAAAATATTCTTTGCTTTAAAGAGATAATAAAAAATGGAATCTTGTTTACCGTAATTATCAGATTTTTTCTTGGCGAGCTTAAGATACTCAACAGCTTTTCTATCTAACTCTACAGAATCAAAATCAATTTGTGCATCGCAGTATATACAAGCCAAACACAATATTATGCATGTATTTAGAATATTTTTCAGCATCGTTGTTAATATATAACTTTCTTTTTAAAAGTTACACACAAAATGTTTTAGAAATAGCATCCAAAAAGCTTCTGCTGACTTTACCACATTTTAATTAGAATATCTAAACACGATGGTACCAATCCTAAAATCTTCTCCAGCCCAATTGTCAAAAAAAGTTGGCTGTATACTTAAGTAGTAAACAAAATTTAAATTATCTATATTTTCATTAATTGGTATGGTTACTGTTGTCCAATTTGTTCCGCTGTCGATAACAGTTTGTAAGCCAAAATCAATATCATAAGTACTGGTATTTCTTTTATCCAAGCGCACTAAATATTCATCAGTAGTGTTCCGAAAATATGTAATATCGATTTCTACTAAATCAGCATCATTTGGTATATGTACAGGTAGAAAAAACTGCCCACCAGTACCAGTTTGTCCATAAGCAGATAAATCAGTATCATATTCTAAATTATTACCACGGGTAAACAATTCAATAGCATGATAAGAAGTATAATATGTAGTTGCTACAGGCGGAGAATATGGCCTTACTTCTCTCCAATTATTAAAAACTCCATCATAATAATTACTATAGCCTGTTGATGTATTAAAAATCATCATTCCATCTGAAGGCGTAATTATGTTATCACGCTGAAATGTTGACATACGAGGCATTAAAAAACCTTCAGTAGTAGATTCCAAGTTTAAAACTGCAGACGGCTCTTGACCGAATAAAAACGTAGTAGAAAATAATAAAAGTAAAAATAGAAGTTGCTTGTGCATTACCATAGTTATTTATGTTTATAAAATGATGAATTAAAAGTTTTCCTTAGATTGGCTAATAACTTGAAATAATTTAATACAAGAGTAAAGTATCCAAAATCATCATCGTGTAAATTATGTATCAGAAAACATAAATTTGGTAACATCTAGGATAACGCACTGATTATCAACGAATAAAAGATCACATTTCGACGCTTATGCTGTTGTTAAATATTAATCAATCTTTTTATAAAATGTAGATTTTAATACTCCCTATAAATAGGGAGATTACACAACCCATATTTTAAGGATATAATAAACAAAACTGGCTAGCTAATTTTGAGACAGTAATTCAAACGAACATATCCTTTTTACAATTGATCGATGTAAAAAGATATAAAGATCGACTTCCACCCTCTAGAATTCTCGAAACCAAATTCTAGTAAAGTTTTAACCATCTGGATATGAGGGCAATGAAAATTGCCCTCATCATTTATTATCGTGTTACAACAATCCGCTTAGAAGTTCTCTCTCCAGTGTCTGCATTTATCAATTCTAGGATGTACACTCC
>JAHDBF010000084.1 GCA_020630525.1 Saprospiraceae bacterium | reverse complement strand
TAAACCATCAAGTATATAAACGACAAAAGGAGCATCTTGATCAAGAAGCTCCTTTTGTTATTCAATATAAATTCTTACTATTTATTCAACATAAATTTTTCTGTACTGATTTTATCCTTAGAGATAATTCTAGCGAAATAATATCCATCGTGCATTGAAGATACATCAATTCTAGTGGAAATTGTTCCATTCATTACTACAGTAGAAATTAACTGACCTGCAGAATCAAAAATTTGCACTGTATTGTTCTCTAAACTTGGTGTTCTTTCTATGTTAATATCAATATAATCACTAGCTGGATTAGGTGTAATAGAAAAGGCTAATACACCAGTTTGTGTTAAGTTATCACAAACGCCACCTTCTGTAACTCTATCAATTTTTAATGCATTACCAGATAATGCACTACATCCAGAAGCAAGTACTACTTCTAGTGCATTGTCTCCCATTTCTGCTAGGAAGTCTCCAGTATATTCTAATGCCCAAACAAGGCAAACACCTGCGTCTGTACCTTCAAAATCAACCATTGGTACTTCAGGTAAACCGACAATGTTTAAGTCTTCATCTGTAATTATCCATTGTAGACTATTCCCAACACCGCCAGAATAAGTAAACTCTACTAGATCTGCACCTCCATCAGCAACACATAATTCAAGGTCAGTTCCGCCTCCAACGATTCCAACTTCTCCACTTTCTACTTCTACCCTAACTACATCGATTGGATTTGACATATCAAAACAACCAGTCAAATCTTGAACAAATTCCAAAATTTCTAACCCATTTATGTCTTCGTAACAAATTTGCATAAAGTCGCATGTTCCTGCACTTATTTCATCAAAATTCATAGCAAATGGGTCATGGTTTATGGCTAAGATCTTACCATCAAAACCAACACAAATGTAGGTACAAGTTGCTCCAATTCCCCCATAAGTATCGACTGATCCTTGAGGTAAGAAGTCAGGCATATTATCACCGACACAAACTTCAAAAGGACCTCCTACTAAGAAACCACCATCTACTGCACCTACAACTTTTGGTGCAAATGCTATTTGTGAAATATTCTCTCCATAAAAGTCTTCAGGACCATGAGTTTCTCCAACAATAGCGAAGGAAGCATCATCTGTAGAAATTGAATATAACGCTCTACCTCCATCTTCAATGCTATATAAAGCACCAGAATTAGGATTAACAGCCAACTGCATTCCAGCACCAAATGTTGATGTTCCAACCAGTGTTGCTGCGCCTGTTGTTAAGTCCAAAGTGTATAAACTTACCTCATCGCCACATTGGTCTAGCATATAGGCTACACCTGTTCCGAAAGCAAATTCATCAGCTTCGTTTTCACATGTTCCAGAAATATCTGCAATTTCAGATGCAAATCCTGTTGTTTGGCTAACAGTCATTAATTGTGAACTGCTTGTAGGAGCACTAGAAGAAGAACCTGCTGCATATATTAATCCATCAGCTCTGTTGTAAGACATTGCATCAATTACTCTATAATCTATTAAATTCGGAAATGGCTGATTTATTAACCCAATAGGATTAACTTCTCCAGTGTATCTGTCAATAGTTACTAATTGAGGATCTAACTGACTATTAGAAACTGCAATTAACTCATCTAATTCTGGGTGATAAGATAATCCTGATAAATTAGAATATGTACCAGAAAGTCCTGCAATAAGTCTAGCTTCTCCTGTCGCCTCATCTATTACTGCTAGATAATCTCCCACAATTCCGTAAAGACACATAATTTCGGTATCTGCACAATAATTGTCATCACATAATGGACCATTAACAAATCTATTTACCGTAATAGGATTAGAAAGCTCAAAACAACCACTTAAGTCTGATGCATTAGCTCCAACTTCTGCTCCAGTTAATTCTCCAGCGTAAGATAAATTCCATACTAAGCAAACGCCTTCTCCTGCACCCTCAAAATCAAATGGAGGACCTGCTGGCAAGTCAATAATATTACCATCTGCATCTGTTATTACCCATGCATTTTCTCCTTCAGCTCCTGTAAGCACAACATCAAATAAATCACTTTCTCCATCAGCTGCACAAATATCTAATTCGGTTAATCCGCCTGCTGTCGCTAATTGCCCTCCAGCATAGGCTAAGTCTGCACAAGGGTCACAAGTAACTCTTGTTACGGTAATTGGATTTGACAATGCAAAACATCCAGATAAATCTGAAGCATTTGCGCCAACTTCTGCACCAACTAAACCATCTTCAAAACTTAAACACCATACTAAACAAACACCAACTCCTGCACCTTCGAAATCGAATGTTGAGCTATCTGATATTTCTAAAATATTTGCATCTGCATCAGTAACTACCCAAGCTTTATTTGTGCCATTTGCACCTTCCGAATTAACACTAAAAGCATCACTTTCTCCATCTCCAACACATATTTCTAAAGCATCCGCTCCAGAACCTGATATTGATATTGTACCACCTTCTACCATTGCTGCTTCGCAAGGATCTGTGCAATCTACTCTTGTTACGGTAATTGGATTTGACAATGCAAAACATCCAGATAAATCTGAAGCATTTGCGCCAACTTCTGCACCAACTAAACCATCTTCAAAACTTAAACACCATACTAAACAAACACCAACTCCTGCTTCTTCAAAATCAAAAGTAGCACTGTCCGTAATATCTAAAATGTTCGCATCAGCATCTGTGATTACCCATGCTTTATTTGTTCCATTTGCGCCTACTGATTCTACACTGAATGCATCACTTTCCCCATCTCCAACACATATTTCTAAAGCATCAGCTCCAGAACCTGTTATTGATATTGTACCACCTTCTACCATTGCTGCTTCACAAGGATCTGTGCAATCTACTCTTGTAACAGTAATTGGATTTGACAATGCAAAACATCCATCCAAGTCAGCAGCATTCGCGCCTACTTCTGCTCCGGTTAATCCATCTTCAAAACTTAAACACCATACTAAACAAACACCAACTCCTGCTTCTTCAAAATCAAAAGTAGCACTGTCCGTAATATCTAAAATGTTCGCATCAGCATCTGTGATTACCCATGCTTTATTTGTTCCATTTGCGCCTACTGATTCTACACTGAATGCATCACTTTCCCCATCTCCAACACATATTTCTAAAGCATCAGCTCCAGAACCTGATATAGATATTGTACCACCTTCTACCATTGCTTCTTCACAAGGGTCTGTTGTTTCACATTCTGGACCTTGACTTACACGAGTTACAGTTATTGCATTTGATAATGCAAAACAACCACTTAGATCTCCTGCATTAGCACCAACTTCAGCTCCAGAAATATCATTATAAGAGAGATTCCAAATTAAACACACTCCATCAGGAAGTCCTTCAAAATCAAAAGAATTATTATCTGTAATTTCAAGAATATTGGCATCGGCATCTGTCACAACAAAGGTATTATTAGATCCTTCATTTCCTTCTAAGGTAACATTAATCAAGTCACTGATTCCGTCGGTTACACAAAATACCAAATCAGTTGTTCCACTACCTGTATAAATTTCTCCACCACTTACTTCACAAGGCACATCACAAGGTCCGCCTTCTGATACTCTTTCTACAGTTATCGCATTAGATAAAGCAAAGCATCCTTGTAAATCCGCAGCATTAGAACCAACGTCTGCTCCAGTTACATTATCATATGACAAATACCAGATTAAACATGTGCCTTCTCCAGCACCTTCTAAATCAAAAGGAGGACCTGAAGGCAATTCTAATATATTCGCATCTCCATCAGTAATAACCCAAGCACCGTTATCGCCTTGATTATCCATTAATGTTACATCAATTAAATCTGCGTTTCCATCACCGACACAAATAATTAGATCTGTAGTACCACTACCAGTCATAATTTGACCACCAGCTACTTCACAAGGTTCTGTACAATCAATTCTATTTACCGTAATAGGGTTTGACAGATCAAAACAACCTTGTAGATCATTTGCATTGCTTCCAACTTCTGCACCAGACAATCCAGTTTCAAAACTCAAATGCCAAACTAAACAAACACCAACTCCGGCATTACCAAAATCGAATGGTGGACCAGCTGGCAATTCTAAGATTACTCCATCTGTATCTGTTATTACCCATGCACTAGAGCCACCAACATTTCCACTTAATGTTACATCAAATGTCGGATCTTCATTAATACATAAATCAAAAGAGTCTTCTCCTGCTGCATTTGATATTGTACCCCCATCTGGTTGGATTCTTTCAACTGTTATTGGGTTTGACAAACCAAAACACCCAACTAAATCTGCAGCATTCGCTCCAACTTCAGCTCCAGTAAGTTCTCCATTCCAACTTAAATTCCAGATTAAACATGTTCCTGCTCCTGCTCCATCAAAATCAAAAGTCGGACTATCCTGAATCGCAATAATATTAGCATCAGAATCAGTTATAACCCAAGCATTATTTTCTCCATCGTTTCCTGTTAATTCTACAGTAAACTCATCTGAGATACCATCTCCTGCACAGATATCGAATTCTATACCTAAATCAGTAGATATATTTCCACCATTTACAGTTCCAAAACAAGTGGTGTTTATTTTAATTTCATCTACATCCCAAATGTAAAATGGTGCACCACTTCCTATAGGACAATATGCCAATAATTCAAAGCTAAATACTGTTTCTTCAGAAACAATGAATTCTGCGCCAGAAAAATCAAATTCTTCTAATGTCCATCCTGTCGTTGTAGCATTCTCAGATTCATTATAAATTTCAGATCCATTTTTCAATATTCTTACTCCATATAAAGTTGGGTAATCATTAGGACCAGAATCTCCTCCTATCCACGCATAATTTTCTGGAGCTTGCTCATAAAAGGACAATCCAGACAAGCTGGTAGTTCCATCTGCGGAAGGCATTATTGAAATGTCAAATCTTATAGCTTTGTTTGAGCCAGCGTTATAATCACAACTATTATCGCCTTCTACACACATTGCACTTGATCCATCAGGACCGGGCGTACATGAATGTGGGTTACTAGTTGGATTCACACGATATAGATGATCCCCAACCACACTCATAGCAGCACAATTGTCGTTGGCCGCTACTGCAGTAAATTCAGAGTAATCTTGGTTTGTACCATTTGTAAATGAGACACAACCATCTAGTGAAAAAACTAGGGATGAATTTCCATCCTCTCCTCCAGAATCCAATGTATTACCTGCGGCAAAAATATTGGAGGTACATGATAAAAATAAGATAAAAGAAAGGTAAAAGTTTACCAACTTCATAATGTTAAGATTATTTAATTAAATAAAGTCTACAATGAGTCCCAAAGTTAACACACAAAGCCAACATTAGCGTGATTAAATGCTAAAAATTGGCAATAAAACATGAAACTGTCATATAAAAGTATCAATAATAATTGTGATAAAAAAGAAATTAACTAATTATATTACAAAAAATTATATATGTTACTTTTTAAAGTGTAATTCTAGAAGACTATAATGATCTATATATATAAATATTTGACTTTATAGTTTAAAATTGTCACATCAGAAACTGGATTAATGACGGAAATAACATAACAATTAACAAAATAGCTAACTGAATACACATGAATGGAATTATTCCTCGATAAATATGTTTTGTGGTGACTTCTGGTGGTGCGACACCTTTGAGATAGAATAAAGCAAAACCAAAAGGAGGTGTAAGAAATGAAGTTTGTAAGTTCAAAGCCATTAAAATTCCAAACCAAATTAGGTCGATTTCCATTACCAATAATGCAGGATAAATTACAGGAATTATTATGAATATAATCTCGATAAAGTCGATAAAAAACCCAATAATAAAAATAAGTACCATAATAATTAAAAGAAAAACGAATGGACTAAAATTCATTGTTTGGATTAACTGAACGATCATGTCGTCACCGCCTAATGCTCGAAATACTAGGCTAAAGGTGTTTGCCCCAAGTAAAATCATAAATACCATTGAGGTAACCAAAAGTGTACTTCTATTTACTGAAGAAAATACTTCAAATGTGCATTTCCCTTTTATTATTGCTAAGAGTATGGATCCTAATGCTCCGACTGCGGCAGCTTCTGTTGGTGAGGCTATCCCAGCAAAAATTGACCCTAATACCAAAATTATCAATGAAAGTGGAAATAACAAAGAAGTTATAACCCGTTTAACAAACCCTTTACCCTTGAATTTATCAATTTCTTCTTTTGGAATCGCAGGAGCATATTCAGGCTTTAGTTTTGATATAATGAAAATATAACCAATGTAACCTAATATCAAAATCAATCCCGGGATCAATGCCGCTTTAAACAAGTCACCAACTGGTACATTTAACACGCTTCCCAATAAAACCAACACTACCGAAGGAGGAATTATCTGCCCCAAAGTTCCTGAAGAAATGATTGTCCCTGTCGCAAGCTCTAGACTGTAATTTCTTTTAATCATAGTTGGTAGACTAATGAGACCCATTGTAATAACTGTAGCTCCGACTATTCCTGTACTTGCCGCTAATAAAGCACCAACAATCACTACTGAAATAGCAAGCCCGCCCTTTACCTTTCCAAATAAAATTGCCATTGTCTCTAATAATCCATCTGCGAGCCCAGATTTCTCTAACATAAAGCCCATAAATACAAATAAAGGCACAGCAATTAGTACTTGATTCTTCATCGTACCCATAATTCTCATTGGCAATAGACTAAAAAAATCAGGAACGAATATTAATCCAACTAAAACAGATACTCCTCCCAATACAAACGCGACTGGAAAGCCTCTTAGAATAATTAAGAAAATGAGAAAAAATAATATGACTGCGACGAACTCCAATTTAATTTTTAGTAGATAAAATGTGTATATTTTTTAACAATTCTGAAATAGCTTGAATCATTAATAATACAAAACCGATAGCAATACAAAATTTGATAACAAATCTAAATGGTAATCCGCCTGGATCTGGGGATACTTCTTTATAAGACAATGAGTTAAGTCCATATTGCCAACCATAATAAACAACAATAATACACCATGGAATCAATAAAAATATTATACCTAATAGGTTATGCAATGCTTTTTTCTTTTCACTCCAATTGGCATAAAATACATCTACTCTAACGTGTTCATTTTTTTGTAATGTGTATGCACCACCGAAAAGGAAAATTATGGAAAAAAGATGCCACTCCAATTCTAAAACCCATACTTGTGTCGTGTTGAAGAAATACCTCATTATTACATCAATGCAGATTAATACTAAGAGTATTGAACAAACCCATTTAGTAGATTCGCCTGTAAATTTTATAAAGGCATCTAGTTGTGTTGTTATCCTTTCCATTCAAAAGGTAAGATAAAACAATGAAGTTAAATTTCCGAAAATATTGTGTATGCTTAATGAAAAACTATTTGTTTGATGCGCTTGTACTGAAAAAACCAATAAGCATAATTCTTTATAATAAATGAGATTTTTGAATTATGCTGGGCATGTATTATATTTCTTTTGTGAAATTTTGAATGCGCTTTTCTTTGGCAAATTTTGCAGAATTATATTTAATTGAGTAACCTTTTGGTATAGATAGTGATTGCCATTCTTTCCCAGAAATCAATCTTGCCAAATAAACAATCTGACCAATATGATAAGAATAATGTGCTAGCTGACGATTAATAGCCTGTATGACAGTATGCCCTTCGTTTCTAATATAGATTATACGACTAAGGTCGCTTTCTGATAAATTATGCAAGGCATCGAAAAGTACTTTCCAGCCTTGCTCCCATACTGCCAAAATATCTTTTCTATTATCTAGATCATTTAAAAATTCTTCATCTCTATTCCTAAAATCTTTTTCTCCATCTGTGGTTAAGAAGTCAGTCCACCTAGAGAGCATATTCCCATTGAGATGCTTAACAATTGTTGCAATACTGTTGCTTTCTATGCTTGGATTCCAATTTAATTTTTCATCGTCAGTTACTTGGTTGATTGCTTTATCGCCAAGGCTTTTGTAATAATTAAATAGGTCTATAACGTTATGCAGGTATTCCATATGTTAATGATTTCTATAAAGTAAAAAAGGCATCTTTTACTAAATTAATAGAAAAGATGCCTCCTTGGTTTTGAAGATCAAATTCTTCTTGTTTTATCCTTTAGATAAAGCATCATATCTTGCTTTATATTCATTTGACTTTTCCATCTGGTTTAACCTTGCATAGATTTCTTTTAATGCAATGATTGTATTGGGATCATCTTTTTTGACCGCTTCTGCTTGATGAAAATATGGAAGTGAGGTGTTAAACAACTCATCCATTTCTAATTTTTTAGCGTCATATTTTTTCATGCCCGCAGCAGAAAAATCAGCAGCCAATTCATTCAAAATTTCAACATAGGTTGCCGCTTTATTGTAGTATAGTGCTCCAGTGCTATAGATAGCGTCAAAGTTTTGATCGTCTATTTCCATCGCTTGTTTATAGTATTTTTCTGCTTGGCTAAAATACTCTTTCTCTTTTACTGCATCACCGGATTCTCTAGCTTGAGATTGCAATTGATCGTATACAGATCCCATTGTCGTATACACAGTTACGTTATCTGGTTCTTTTTCGATAGCAACTTCTAATTTAGAGATTAAAGCTTCTAAATTTCCAGCAGTAAGATAGTGATTAATTTCAGTAAAAAGCATTCCAGTATCATCAGGGAATTTTTCTCTTCCAGCCTCTAAATAAGTAATTGCGTTTTCGTTTCCTTCGTCAGAGTTTATCTTGTAAAGTGCTTCATAAACAACAGCTTCAGAAGAACCCATTTCGAATAGTTTTTCGAAAAGAGGTTTAGATTCTGACTTTTTGTCACCATAGTATCCACTTACTGCTGTAAAAAATAATTGATCTTGATATCCATTTTCTACGGCATCTAATCTTGTTTCACCACCTAAAGCTTTTATATCTTCAGAGGCAGTCAAAGAGTTAGAAAAGTTATTATATGCTTCATTAAAATCTTGTGCTTGATAGGCGTAGATAGCAAAATTGTTTAAGTGGCTTTCAGTTTCCAAAAGACCATCAAGTGCAGATTTTTTTTCCGATTTTTTCTCTGCTAGTCCAGAAGCTTTCCTAAATGCCTCATAAGCTTGTATTGCAGCATCTGCAACTTTCAGTTTATATTCAGGATTTAAAGTTTTAGACTTAAACTCATTGTTAGCTACTTCGTTATAGATTTCACCTCTAGTAATCCACGATGCTGCAGTTGATTTGATTTCATCAGATTCGAAAGCAGCATTTAATAATGTCAAAGCTTCATTAAGGACAGCATCATCTTTTCCATCATTTAGGAAAAATTTATTTAATGCCTTTTGAGCGTTTTTGATATCTTTTGCTGGCTGAGCAAATATTAAACTTGTCGTAATTGCCATTAAACATACCAAGGAAATAATTGTCTTCATTTTTTTAAATGTTTAGTTAACTGTTACAAATAACAGCTTTTTATAACTTGAATAATGTTAGTTTATGTTAAAATATACTGTCTAATTTGTTAAAACTATTCTTCCTCTTCAGAGCCATCTCGTCGTATAATTGCAACATCAGCAATGCTATCCCCTTTTGACAAGTTGATAAGTTTAACACCTTGAGTTGCTCTTCCCATCGTTCTTACATCAGAGATTTTCATTCTAATCATAATACCATCCTTAGTGGTAATCATCATATGATC
This sequence comes from Saprospiraceae bacterium, assembly GCA_020630525.1. GTDB lineage: Bacteria > Bacteroidota > Bacteroidia > Chitinophagales > Saprospiraceae > JAHDBF01. The sequence goes on along the minus strand of JAHDBF010000084.1, from coordinate 6,550 downwards.
AGTATCATTCACTAATTTAATAGCACAAAGTGGACCAGTTTTGTCGGTCATTTGTATTGCTTTAACTCCTTTTCCAGATCTTTTGATTACAGAAAATTCTGGGAGTAATGTTCGTTTACCGATTCCATTTTCAGAAATAACCATTAATGATGATACCTCATCAGCAGGATCACAAGCAATAACCCCAACAATTTCATCTCCTTTTTCTATGTCAATATTCATCCCTCTAACACCAGCTGCACTTCTTCCCATATTTCTCACATCAGATTCTTTAAATCTAATTGCACGACCAAATTTGTTTCCAATCATTATTTCTTTGGAGCCATCAGTTAACAGTACTTCTAATAATTGATCGTCTTCTCTTATCGTTATGGCATTAATACCATTTACTCTAGGTCTTGAGAATGCCTCGACTAATGTCTTTTTTATTATACCTTTTTTAGTACAGAAAACAAGACTATTGGATTCTAAAAATTCTTGATCTGTTAAGTCTTTAATCATAATGTAAGCCTTAACCTTATCATCTTTAGGTATTGCAATAATGTTCTGTATTACCCTACCAGTACTTGTTTTAGACGCTTCAGGAATTTCGTACACCCTTAACCAGAAACATCTTCCTTGTTCGGTGAATAGCAATAGATAGTTATGATTATTTGCAACAAAAAGATGATCTATAAAATCCTCTCCTCTAGTTTTACTTCCTCTAGAACCTTTTCCACCTCTTGATTGCTCCTTATATTCAGAACTCAATGTTCTTTTGATGTATCCCAAGTTAGAGATAGAAATTATAACTTCATCATTAGGGATCATGTCTTCTACAGAAATTTCTCCGTCTGCATAAGTGATTTGGGTGCGTCTTTCATCGCCAAATTCTTCTTTTACTTCTTGTAACTCTTCTTTGACAATAGCTCTTTGACGCTCTTCACTTCCTAATATTCCTTTTAAGTCTGTTATTAAGTCTTTTAATTCTTGGTATTCAGCACGGAGTTTATCCATTTCTAAACTTACCAATTTCTGCAATCTCATATCAAGAACAGCCTTAGCTTGGACCTCACTTAAATGGAGTGATGCCATTAAACTGTTCTTTGCTTCATCTACAGTTTTAGAACTTCTGATGATTCTAATTACTTCATCAAGATTATCTATCGCAATGATAAGGCCTTCTAGAATGTGCGCCCTTTCTTCTGCTTTCTTTAGCTCAAACTGGGTTCTACGGACAACAACTTCAACCCTAAATTTGATAAATTCATCAATGATTTGTTTAAGATTAAGTTGTTGAGGTCTGCCATTTACTAAAGCAATATTATTTACGCCATAAGAAGATTGCAAAGGTGTATACTTATATAACTTGCTTAGGATCACATTAGCCATTGCATCTCGCTTGCACTCGACTACAATTCTCAATCCATTTCTATCACTTTCGTCTCTTATATCTGAGATTCCAACAACCTTTTCATTTTGTACTAATTCTGCAATCTTTATAACAAGGTTTGCTTTATTAACTTGGTAAGGGATTTCTGTTATTACAATTATTTCTTTACCGCTTGGCTTGGTTTCTATCTCTGCTTTTCCTCTTACCACTACCTTACCACGGCCAGTTTCGAAAGCTTGTTTTACGCCATCCATTCCATAAATAATCCCACCTGTAGGAAAATCAGGTGCCTTAATGTGCTCCATTAGACCATCGACAGTGATATCTGGATTATCAACTGTGGCTATGATGCCATTAATAACTTCGGTCAAGTTGTGAGGCAACATATTGGTTGCCATACCTACTGCTATACCTGTTGCTCCATTTATCAATAGATTAGGAACTCTTGTTGGAAGTACAACTGGTTCTTCTAAACTGTCATCAAAGTTTAGCCTAAAATCAACTGTTTCTTTTTTAATGTCTTCAAGAATCCAATCACTAATCTTTGCTAATCTTGCCTCGGTATATCTCATCGCCGCAGGACTATCTCCATCCATCGAGCCAAAGTTTCCTTGTCCATCGACCAATGGGTATCGTAGAGACCAATCCTGTGCCATCCGTACCATAGCATCATAAACTGAAGTATCTCCATGCGGGTGATACTTACCTAAAACTTCTCCAACAATTCTTGCAGATTTTTTATGTGCTTTATTATATTGAAGGCCTAAGCCTTCCATTCCGTACAACACTCTCCTATGAACAGGCTTTAAGCCATCCCTTACATCAGGCAACGCTCTGGAAACAATTACAGACATAGAATAATCTATGTAAGCAGATTTCATTTCCGTATCAATGTTTATAGGTATAATTCTCTGATTTTCTGCCATTTATATATTATGCTTGATTCTTTAAAACGACTGCAAAAATACGTTTTTTTATGCTATTTTTTAAGTAAATTATAATTATTTACCCTATTAAAACTCAACAAGTCTTATGAACTTATTGTTTCTATTAATATTAACTTAGTTTTGTAAAAATTTTTGGTTTGGAACACAACAAAGTATTACCCTACGAGCAACAGGATGCCGATAAAAAGACGCAGGTAACCAATATGTTTGACAACATAGCTCCGTATTATGATTTTTTAAACAGATTCCTTTCTCTTGGCATAGATCAAAGCTGGAGAAAAAAGGCAATCGCAACTTTAGAAGATCAAAAGCCTAAAAAAATTTTAGATATGGCCACGGGCACCGCTGATATGGCAATCCAAATGGCGAAGACTTTAACCCCAGAAAGTATTACGGGCATAGATATTTCTCCGAAGATGGTAGATTATGGAAATAAAAAGTTGGAGAAAAAAGGATTGAATGATGTAATTAAATTGAGTGTTGGTGACTCCGAAAATTTAAATCAAGAATCGGAAATATTTGATGCCGCTACTGTGGCTTTTGGTGTAAGAAATTTTGGCAATCTCCAGGCTGGATTAAAGGAGATGAATCGTGTTTTAAAAATTGGAGGGAAAATAGTGGTATTAGAATTTTCTAAACCTACAATATTTCCATTCAAACAACTGTTTAATTTCTACTTTAAGTTCATTCTACCAACTATAGGTAAATTCACATCAAAAGATCCAAAAGCTTATAAATATCTTTATGAATCAGTACAGGCATTTCCAGACTATGGAGACTTTGGAAATATCTTGCAAGAATGTGGATTTAAGGATGTAAGCTGGAAGCCGTTAACTTTAGGAATATGCACAATTTACACTGGAATAAAGGGTTAATAATTCTTTTAATATTATTCGTTGGTTTCTCTATCAATGGGCAAAACATCGCGAAAGGGAATTATAATTTTATGGATTTCCAAAAGAAAGATTACTACTTTGGAATAAGTTTAGGAATAAACAATTCAGCTTACCAAGTCAATAGATCTAGTAATTTTGCCACTAATGATAGTATCAATATAGTGAATGGCGTTTTCAAGCCAGGATTCAATCTTAATATTATAACTAACCTAAAGATTGGACAATATTTTGATTTTAGGTTTTTACCAGGATTTGCATTTACAGACCGAAAAATAGAATTTCTCAATGCAGAGAATGAACAAATTAATAAGCAAATAGAATCCGTATTCCTAGAAATTCCTTTTTTATTAAGGTTTAAATCTGCTCCATATAAAGACAAACGTCTATTTATAGTAGGAGGTGTAAAATATGCTTATGATGTTGCTTCAAACTCTAGAGCAAACAAAGAGAAAGCCCAATTCTTACTGCAAGTATCTCCGCATGATTATCAAGTAGAAGTAGGTGCAGGAGTGCAGTTCTTTTTTCCATATTTTATCTTCTCTCCTGAAATTAAATTTTCACAAGGGATTGGAAATGTACACATTTATAAAGATGAGCTTAATGAATCAAGAATATTGGAAACCGTCTTAAGTCGCGTATTATCAATATCGTTTAACTTTGAAGGATAATTTTATGCTAATAAACCTGCAATTTGTTTTTTACAGAATTGATCTAATTCAGGAAAGAAGTTTATGAAAAGCTCGTTTAATGCATTTTCATTTTGAGACAATGTATCAACGGCATTTATAAAATTTCCATCAAATTTAGACCTTCTTTTTAAGTATGCAAATGTCTTTTGGAGATTGTTCTTATTGGTGCAAGAATTTAAAAAATCACTACTAATCATCTTGCTTAATCTTAGTTTTAAACTTTCTGGAGAGTGTTTTAGATTATTATTTAATGCTCGATAGGTATTCTCTATAAAATCTGAAAGGTCACACCTACTAAATTCATTCCAATTTTTAGTTAGAAAATAATCCCATAATATATCCAATATAACTGGAGAATATTTTTTATGAACTGGATAAAGTAACTTTAGGGCTTCACGATGAATCTTATGATTGTCGGTATATTCATCAATTTTTCGATGGAGGATTACCCCTTTTTGGATTGATTCATGATATAAATCAAGTTCTTTTTTAGAACATAAATCAGTAATTATATTCCCGTATAAAATATCAGAATGATTTTCGGATAATAGACTATGTGCAAGAAAATTCATATCTCCATAAATATAGGCTAAAATATTATATGACTCTCTTATCTTTGCGCCACTAAAAAAATAATTTGACTATGTCTCTTAAATGTGGAATTGTAGGATTACCGAATGTTGGAAAATCAACATTGTTTAATGCACTTACATCTGCCAAAGCATTGGCAGCCAATTATCCCTTTGCTACCAAAGATCCCAATGTAGGTATTATAACTGTACCTGACGAAAGATTAGAAATGTTAAAAGAGTTGGTAAATCCGCAAAAAGTTATTCCGACTACAATTGAAATAGTTGACATAGCAGGATTAATCAAAGGTGCGAGTAAGGGCGAAGGTCTAGGAAACCAATTTCTTGCTAACATTAGAGAAGTTGATGCAATTGTTCATGTAGTACGATGTTTTAATAATGACAATGTAGTTCACGTAGATGGTAGTGTCGATCCAGTCAGAGACAAGGAAATCATCGACATTGAGCTAATATTGAAAGATATAGAGACAGTTGAAAAAAGAATGGAAAAATTGGCGAAGCAAGCAAAAAGCGGTGCCAAAGAAGATAAAAAAATGTTAGAATGGGCACAAGAAATCCACGCGCACTTAGAAAAGGAGCAGCCTATTAGAACATTAGATTGGGAAGATGAAAAAGGCAAGTTTCTTAAAGAAATGTTTTTACTAACTTACAAACCTATTCTCTATGTATGCAATGTCGATGAAGAAAGTGTCGTGAATGGAAATGATCATACTGCCAAATTTGTCGAATGTGTTAAAGATGAGGAAGCAGAAGTTATTTTTATCAGTGCAGCCATCGAGTCAGACATTGCTGAATTAGAAACTTATGAAGAAAAAATGGAGTTTGTTTCTGAAATGGGTTTAGACAAACCTGGTGTGTTTAGAGTAATACAATCTGCTTATAAACTATTGAATTTAATTACCTATTTCACTGCTGGAGAAAAGGAAGTAAGAGCTTGGACAGTACTTAAGGACTCTAAAGCGCCACAAGCTGCAGGTGTTATCCATACAGATTTTGAAAGAGGATTTATACGAGCGGAAGTCATCAAATATGCTGATTTTGTAACTTATAAATCTGAGGCGGGTGCAAGGGATGCTGGAAAATTATCATCAGAAGGGAAAGAATATATTGTTGGTGATGGTGACGTAATGCACTTTAAGTTTAATGTCTAGCAAAACATTCAATTACAAAAAAAATTATAAATATTACAAGCTCAATAAACCTTATGGAGTTCTGAGTCAGTTTACTCCTGACCATGAGGGACAATCATGTTTAAAGGACCTGATTAATGTTGCCAAAGACGTGTACCCTATTGGAAGATTAGACAAAGATTCCGAAGGGCTGATTTTACTTAGTAATGATCCTTCATTCAATCAATTTATACTTCATCCAAAAAATAAAAAAGAAAAAGAATATTGGTGTCAAGTAGAAGGTCGAATAAATAATGAAGCAATTCTATCGCTTGAAAATGGAGTCAACATTCGTGTCAATAAAAAGCGTTATTTAGTAAAAGCTCAAGCTTATATCATAGATCAATCCAATATAAATATTCCAGAACGCATACCCCCAATACGTAAGCGTCAAAATATTCCAACTTCTTGGGTTTCTATCACCATAAGTGAAGGTAAAAATCGACAAGTCCGAAGAATGCTCGCTGCTGTAAATTTTCCTGTTCTGAGACTAATTAGGGTTAGAATTGATGATATTCATTTAGACAATATACCTTCTGGAAGAATATCTGAAATTAATTTTGCTTGAAGATTATATCCTTAATTCTTTTTTAGAAATACTCGCCATATCTAAGGATATGCTTTTGTTTTCTGCCACGATTTTGTAATTTTTATCTCTTTATCCAGTGGAACATTGACAATCATATTTTGTATTAAAAATCAATGTCTATGCTATAAACTTTGGGTTTCAAAGGTGGTATAATTAAAAAAGCTTGATAAGAAATATCTTAATCAAGCTTTTTTATTTTATATCTAGTAGTAATACAATTTAAAGCATTAATTGCCCCACATAAAACTTATAAAAATCACTAACTCATCGTTAAAAATACTCACCATAGCTATTTGCT
>JAHDBF010000083.1:10886-16267 GCA_020630525.1 Saprospiraceae bacterium | reverse complement strand
ATCTATTTATCCTCTTTACTGGAATAGATTAGAAAAGAACGGTAGAACAAAAGAAGAGTTCCATCAAGTATTAGAATGGTTTACTGGTTTTGATGAAAAAAAATTACAAAAACTCATTGATGAGAAAGTAACTTTTAAAACCTTTTTTGAAAAAGCAAAAATTCATCCTAATGCGCACATGATTAAAGGAGTAGTGTGTGGCTATCGAATTGAAGAAATAGAAGATGAGTTTGAAGTATATAAACAATGTCGGCAGATGGAAAAGCTGATAGATGAATTGGCAAAGGGTCGGAAAATGGAGAAAATTTTACGGAAAGAAAAAAAGTAAGCGCTGATGCTATCAATTAGGTTAACAGTAAAATAAACAACATATACCGCCAAACGGTTTGCCAACAGCTATCGCCTCAATTCAAAATCAATTAGTCTCTTCAAAAACTTGAGTAATCAATGACTCTACAGATTTATTCTGAGGTGTAAATCTATTGTTGTCTGCACCACCAGCATTTTCATGCACAGGATGCCACTTCCAAAGGAAACCACCTTCAAACCATTCTTCTCCCCAGAATCTAGCAAACGTAGCTTCGTATGCGTTATGCTGAGCTTGCTCATTAAAAGTAGTATTGTCATTTTCATCCCAAGGCTCTCTACCTGTGAAGTCTACATTCCTGTATCCATACTCCGTGAAAATCACTTTCTTATTCACCGTATTACTTAAGTTTTTAATTTCGTTAAAGTGAGGAAGCCAACCATTATAACAATCTTCAACAGTCGGGTTTTTTAATTCAGAAACAGGAAAATATGCATCTATACCAATATAATCTAGCTGATCCCAAAAAGTAACATTATGGTAATTATCCCAATTGGCTGCATAGGTGATAGGACCAGAATAGACAGCTCTAATTTTTGGAATTAATACATCCCAAAACGATGGTCTTTGTACAACGACTTTTTTCATTTCTACACCAATACAAAATGCAGAAGCGTCAAGTGAATCTGCTATTTCTGCAAATTCCAAAATGTAGTCCGTGTACGAATTTTCAAAAGTTTGCCACTCTTCTTCTGTATCAAATGCTAAGTCTCCGATCCACTGACCCATTGGCCACAAGTGTGGCTTAAGCATAACTTCTAAGTCATTGTCATGGCATAGGTTTATGATATCGATGACACCCTCTGTTGTTTCCCCGACCCATTGGAATTGACTATTGTAAATCACAGAATCTTGATCTGGTCTTACAAACCCGAAAGGCATTGTTGTAATCCAGCTTGCGTTAACAGATTTGATTGGATTAACATGAGAATCATCAACTTCAAAATTCACATTTTCAAAACTCACACCATTGATTGGTGTTTGGGTCAAATGGATTTCTGTTCCATCAATTGTAGTGAAAGGATTTGTATTCAGTGTTTCATCATCATCTTGACAACTTGGCACTAATAAAAGAAAGACAATTAGTAAACTATAGAATTTCATTATTTTCTTTACACTTATTTATTACAAAACTAATCGCTTTATAATTAACCAACTGTCATTTATAATACTTTGATAATTCAAATCTGTTGGTATTTATTTTTTAAACCTTAACTAACTGGCGCCAACTCTACTTCCAAACCATCGATAGATTCCTCTATTCGAATCTGGCAACTCAATCGACTATTGTCTTCTACAAAGAAAGCTTGATCCAACATATCCTCTTCGTCTTCAGAAGCCGATTGTAACTCATGATCAGAATGCACATAACAATGACACGATGCACATAATGCCATTCCCCCGCAAGTACCTTCTACAGGAAGTTCATGCGCTTTGAATACTTCCATTAAGTTCATTGCCATATCAGTTGGTGCTTCTAGCTCATGCTCGACACCTTCTCTATCTTTTACTTTTATTTGAATAATATCCTTCACTATAATAATTAACTTAATCCTTCTATTCCGGTAACAGTAGTATATTTAAAACTCAATTTTTGATCTGGGTAAATACGCTTAAACGCAGACTGAACCATTAGTGTCGCTTCATGAAATCCACATAGGATTAATTTTAATTTACCTTCATAAGTATTGATGTCACCTATGGCGTATACACCCGGAACGTTAGTGGAATAATCCAAAGTATTTACCTCTATCGCACTTCTATTTATATTTAATCCCCATTCTGCAACTGGACCTAATTTGGGAGACAACCCAAAGAGTGGAATAAAATAATCTATATCAATTTGTTTTAATTCACCATCTACTTTCACACCCACTGATCTAATATGATCTTCTCCGCTTACATCAACAGCTTGCGCATTGGTAATAAGATTTATCTTTCCTTTTTTCGCCAATTCCATTACTTGCTCAACACTATCTAGTGCACCTCTAAAAGAAGTTCTTCTGTGGATAAGCGTAATCTCTTTAGCAATCTTACTTAATTCAATTGTCCAATCCAAAGCAGAATCTCCCCCACCTGCAATCAGTAGCTTTTTATCCGCAAACATATCAGGGTCTTTAACCATATACTCGACTCCTTTACCTTCATATTTTTCCAGTCCTTCGATAGGTGGTTTTCTCGGTTCGAATGACCCCAACCCACCTGCGATAGCGATTACTGGAGCCTTGATAACTGTTCCTCTATTTGTTTTTAATAGATAGTATTTATCATCAATTTTTTCGATCGATTCTGCTCTTTCACCTAATGTAAAACTTGGGTTAAATGGCTTTATCTGCTCCATTAAATTATCTACAAGATCACCTGCCAAAACAGAAGGATAGCCTGGAATGTCATAAATCGGTTTTTTAGGATAAATTTCAGATAATTGTCCACCGACTTGCGGCAATGCATCCACTAAGTGGCATTTTAACTTTAACAATCCAGCTTCAAACACCGTAAATAAGCCCACTGGACCTGCTCCTACAATAAGTATATCTGTTTCAATCATTTAGACCAATAATTTCAATTAAATTTACCTCGATTAAACCGCTAGAATTAATATTTGTTTTCAAGCTAAGCCTATGTCTAGATATATTTTTATTTCAAATTTTGTTTTTTGCTTTCTAATTACTGTTTCGATTTCTGCACAAGATTTATCAACTCCATTTGAAAAGGACAATAATTACTCCGCAAATTATCACGAAACTACTGAATATTATACGTTATTAGATAGCTTATATGATATTTGTCAAGTAAATATAGCTGGGAGTTCTGATGCTGGATTGCCTATCTATGAAGTAATTATATCTGCAAATAAAGCTTTTACTCCAGAAGAAATCAGATCCCAAAACAAAGGTGTTTTATTTATTAATAATGCCATCCATCCGGGAGAACCTTGCGGGGTGGATGCATGCATGATGCTCGCAAGAAACATCTGTCAAAACCCAGAAAAACAATCTCTATTAGAAAATTTTATCATCGTAATCATTCCTTACTACAATGTAGGTGGTGGACTAAATAGAGGATCTCACTCTAGGGCAAATCAAGAAGGACCAAAATATTATGGCTTTCGTGGCAATGCAAAAAACCTGGACCTTAATAGAGATTTTATAAAATGTGATTCTAAGAATGCAAAAACATTCAATACGCTTTTTAACAAATGGAATCCAGAAGTATTTATAGACAACCACACTTCCAATGGTGCCGATTACCAATATGTGCTAACGCTTATAGCTACGCAAAAAGATAAGTTAGGAGGAAACATGGCTAAACTTATGGAACAAAAAATGTTGCCTGCAATATACAGTGGAATGAAAAACACACCTTATGAAATGACGCCATATGTATATGCCAGTAAAACACCAGATGATGGCATCTATGGGTTTTTAGAAGGACCAAGATATTCCACAGGATATGCTGCACTAAATCATACTATAGGATTTATGCCAGAAACGCATATGCTCAAACCGTTTAAAGATCGAGTATGGAGTGTTTACTATTTTATGGAAACAATGATTAAATACCTGAATATAAATATTCAAGAAATCATTGCTGCAAAACAAAAAGATATTTTACAATACGCTTCAAGTAATACTGTTCCTATCGAATGGACATTGGATGAACAAAAAGTAGATACCATTTTATTCAAAGGTTTTGAAGCAAGCTATAAAAAAAGTGACATCACTGGTATAGATCGCTTATTTTACGATCATAACAAACCTTATGAAAAGAACATTCTTCATTTTAATAATTACAAAGTAAAAAAGGAAATAAAAAAACCTAAAGCTTACATCGTTCCTCAAGCATATGAAAATGTTATTCAAAGATTGAAGTGGAATAACGTCACAGTAGATATGCTCCATAAAGATTCAATGATTAATATAGAAGTTTATTATATTGACGAATATAAAACTAGAGAAAAAGCATACGAAGGTCACTACCTACATTATGATGTAAGCACTAAGAAAGAACAAATTTCAAAGCAATATTACAAAGGCGATTATATCATTTATACTGGACAAGATCGGGACAGATATATTATAGAAACCTTAGAACCAGAAGCACCTGATGGATTTTTTGCATGGAATTTTTTCGACGGAATATTGATGCAAAAAGAACATTTTTCAAGTTATGTTTTTGAAGATTTAGCCGTAGAGTTATTGGAAGCAAACCCTATGCTTAAGTCAAAGTTTATAAACAAGAAAAAACGCTATCCAGAATTTGCAAATGATGGTAAAGCCCAACTAGATTTTATATATAAAAATTCTATTCATTTCGAATCCACATATTTACAATATCCAATAGGTAGAATTTTTTAATGGAGTATTGTACACATATCATAGATAACAATCACCTTCGACTACTTCCAGAAAAAGCAATCTACTGGGAAGAAGAAAAAGCATTATTAATCGCTGATTTACATCTAGGGAAAATTACACATTTTAGAAAATCAGGAATTGGAATTCCAACAGGACCAAAAGAGAAAAATTGGGAACAACTCTGCTACCTAATTCAAAAATATAATCCAGAAAAGATATACCTGCTTGGAGATTTATTCCATAGTAGATACAATAGTGAATGGCAAAATTTCTTAGAAATAATTTCTACTTATGACAACATAAAGTGGATACTTACCAAAGGCAATCATGATATCATGCCTGATGAAATATTCCAAAATACTATAATGAAAATTTATCAAGAAGGAATAACTGTTGGTTCTTTCTACTTATCACATGAGCCAACTTATAAGGAAGGATATTATAACTTATGTGGGCACATACACCCATGCGTTAAGCTAAAAGGATTAGCAAATCAATATGCAAGAGTTCCTTGTTTTTATTTTGGAGAAAATGGTGGGATACTCCCAGCTTTCGGAAGCTTTACTGGAATGCATGCAATGAAGCGAGAAAGAGATGCACAAATATTTTTTATTGCTGATGAAGTTGTTCTAAATGCAGATGATGTATTGGCGTAA
>JAHDBF010000083.1:0-10786 GCA_020630525.1 Saprospiraceae bacterium | reverse complement strand
TACCAACAAACAAATACAATTATTAAAAAATTGGTTTAAATCACTAAAGTGGAAAGCATTTCCTTTTCAACTAAATGCTTGGGAAAAATATATTGACGGATATGACGGTATTGTCAATGCGCCAACTGGAAGTGGAAAAACATATTCCTTATTACTTCCTTTCTTAAGTCAATATGGTTTATCAAAAGATAAACCAAAAGGCTTACAATTTATTTGGGTTACTCCGATACGGGCATTGTCAAAAGAGATTTACAATACTTGCATTAAAGCAATTGATGGATTAGGAATAGATGTTACTGTCGGAATAAGAACAGGAGACACAAGTACTTTAGAAAGACAAAAACAAATTAAATCTCCACCAACCATACTGATCACTACTCCCGAAAGTTTACATGTTATGTTGACTTCTCAAAAGAGTAAAAAAATATTCGATTCTATAAAAGGAATCGTAGTAGATGAATGGCATGAATTAATAGGTTCCAAAAGAGGTGTACAAACAGAATTGTTTATCTCATATCTAAAAGAAATTAATCCCAAAATCCAAGTTTGGGGCATCAGTGCAACCATTGGAAACCTAGAGGAAGCAATGGACGTTTTACTAGGACCAAATAGAAAAACCAAACGTGCACTAATAAAAGCTGATATCAAAAAACAAATTGATGTTATATCGCTTTTCCCCGATGAGATAGAAACTTTTCCTTGGTCAGGACATCTGGGTATCTCCATGATACAACATATCCTCCCCATTATAAAATCTTCTAATTCAACACTAATATTTGCCAATACCAGAGCATTATGTGAAAACTGGTATCAGAAACTCCTAGAAGTAGAACCCGATCTTGCAGGGACGATAGCCATGCATCATGGATCGATCAGTAAAGAGTTGCGTTCTTGGGTTGAGGATGCACTTTATGATGGAAAATTAAAAGCAGTTGTTTGTACATCAAGTTTAGATTTAGGTGTGGACTTCCGTCCTGTAGAAACCATAATCCAAATAGGAAGCCCAAAAGGTGTAGCAAAATTTATTCAGCGTGCAGGAAGATCTGGGCATGCTCCTGGAGCAGTCAGTCGGATATATTTTGTACCTACGCATTCATTGGAGTTAATAGAAGCAGCTGCACTTAGAGAAGCTGTTAGTAAAAACAATATTGAATCTCGAATTCCATATATTAGATCTTGGGATGTACTTATTCAGTACTTGATGACTCGAGCTGTAGGTGGTGGATTCAAAAGTGACTTATATGATGAAGTAATCAAGACATTTTGTTATAATAGTATGACCAAGGAAGAATGGTTTGCTATTCTTCACTACCTACAACATGGCAGCCAATCATTAAAAGCATATGATGAATATCAAAGACTAGGAAAAACTTCTGACGGTACTTTTTTAGTTTTGAATAAAAGTATTGCCACAAGACATCGACTATCTATCGGTACCATTGTGAGTGATGCGATGATTAATGTTCAATTTGTCAGAGGAAAAAAATTAGGTGTTCTAGAAGAGTATTTTGCTGCGCAATTATTACCAGGTGATACATTCTGGTTTGCTGGTCAAGCACTAGAGTTTGTGCGGCTAAAAGATATGACACTACAGGTAAAAAAATCTAAGAAAAAGAATGGTAAGATTCCATCGTATATGGGTGGCCGTTTGCCTATGTCTACGCAAATGTCCGAAACACTTCGATCAAAAATTTATGATTACTTAGATGGCAATATCATTGATAAAGAAATTGGTGAATTAGTACCGTTATTCGAAACCCAACAAACACTCTCTGAATTACCTAATAAAGATACTTTTCTCATTGAATACTTTCAAACCAAAGAAGGTTATCATTTACTCATGTATCCATTCGAAGGAAGAAATGTACATGAGGGAATGGCCTCACTTATTGCAAAAAGAATTTCAAATATTCTACCAATCAGCTTTTCAATAGGCATGAATGATTATGGTTTTGACTTACTTTCTGACAAAGAAATTGACGTAGAAAAAATAATTTCTTCGGATATTTTTTCTACAAAAGAATTGGCAATTGATATTCAGGCAAGTATCAATGCAGTAGAATTGGCAAGAAGAAAATTTCGAGATATTGCTAAAATTAGTGGATTGATATTTACTGGATTTCCAGGAAAACAAAAACGTGATCGACACCTACAGTCTTCAGCGCAATTGATTTTCGAAGTATTCAAAGAGTACGAACCAGAAAATCTATTATATCTACAAACTTATGATGAGGTAATGACTTTCCAACTAGAAGAAGAAAGAATGAGAGCGTCTCTTACCAGAATTCAAAACCAAAATATAATCATTTCTTATCCTAAAAAACCAACACCTCTTTCTTTCCCAATTATCGTAGATAGACTTAGAGAAAAAATATCTTCGGAAAAACTAATTGACAGAATTAGAAAAATGAAACTTGCAAAGTAGTATTCTTAAAATAGAAATGGATTGACTGTAATATTTACAATCAATCCATTTCTATTCTTTAGCCAACATATATTGTTATACGTTACTCCAACTTTCTCCAGATCTCATTCCTCTAGGAATATTGTATGTTTTCTTTGGACCAATTGATTGTATTGAATTATAAATCAATGTAACCAATTTTTCTAGTGATCGAACAGTATCTCTCTTTTCGATTAATTTGATATGCTTTCTCTCAATTTCTGCTGCTTGTTCTATCCTCTTTTGCAGCAATTTATTGTAAGAATTTAAATCATAGTTTTTATAGTATACTTCTAACTTACTTGTCGGAATTCTCAATGTTCTTCTGCCTTTACTTTGTGGTATATATCCACGTAAATACTCAGGATTTAACAACTTAATTGTTTCATAATTAACATCTATTGTTTTACTCAGTTGTTTTAAGCTGATCTTATCTTCTACGTTTAACATAGTCACATCTAGCATATCTCTGTCTAACAGACCAGTAGTTAATCCATGGTAATGATAGAAATTCATCAAGTACATCGCAGCAATAAATCTTGGCAAGTATTTCTGCGTCTCTTGAGGAAGATGTTTTCTAATTTCCCAAAAATTTGTAGAGTTAGATTTTTTGAGCGCTTTACTTACATTTCCTGGACCACAATTATATGCAGCAATCGCCAGATTCCAATCACCAAACCTATCATAAAGTGACTGTAAGTAATCTAGAGCAGCTTGTGTAGATTTCTCAATGCTTCTTCTTTCATCTACCACTGAGTTTACTTCGAGACCTACCATTTTAGCAGTACCTTTAATAAATTGCCACAATCCTGTTGCACCAGCTTTTGATTTAGCATTAGGATCCAACATTGATTCTACGACCGCAAGATATTTTAGTTCATCTGGCAAACCTCTTCTGTGAATTTCCTTTTCGAATACAGGAAAATAGATCATTACTCTATTAAGAATATTTTCAGCACTTTTTCTGTAGTGATACGTATATTGATTTATTCTTTCGTGTACTTCATCTGTAACTTCTACCTCGATGATAGAGTGTAAACCCATTAATCTTTCTGAGATTTCTGATTTACTTGTTTTATTAGCGAATACAGGATTATTAGATACGACGTCATGATCAACGTGCGCAAAGGCGGAAGTAGATAGGAATAAACAAATATGTATTGCGATTATTGTCGCAATCAAACATTTTCTGAACATGGGACTATTCAATTTAAAAATCGGTTAATAGCAATTCTATAATAATTTAAAAAAATAGCTCATACAATTCAAAATATTATACATTTTGGGAATATATAGTACCCTGATTTGAATAAGCGTGCAAATATATAATTAGTGTCTGAAATAGTCAACTAATAATATATTAAAATTATTTATAATATATTAATTGCAAACATTATGCCATATGGCTCATTTTCTCTGCAAAAGAGATTAAAGCCGCCTCATTTCCTTTCTTTGCTATAGCCTGCATTCCAAACGGCATATTAGCCTCCATATTATTTATAGGGACAGAAATCGCTGGATTTCCCGTTATATTAGCGAGAACTGTGAATATATCAGAGTGATACATTTTTATTGGATCATTAGAAATACTGCCTAAATCGAAAGCTGTTGTGCTCGCAGTGGGCAATAATAAAATATCATATTTTGTAAAGATCGTTTCTATTTCTTCAATGATTAATTGCCTAACTTTTTGTGCTTTTTGATAATATACGTCAAAAAATCCTTGGCTCAATACATAAATTCCGGACATAATCCTTCTTTTTACCTCTAACCCAAAGCCTTCAGATCGGTTATTTACCATTTTTTCTAAGTAAGTTTCTGCCACTTTTTCAGAATTATGCCCATACCGTATTCCATCATACCTACCAAGATTAGAAGATGCCTCTGCTGTGGTAAGGATATAGTAACAAGGCACCACATAATCTAAAAGATCAAATTTTATTCCTGAAGATATAGATGAATCTTGTCCAATATAACCCAATGCATTTTGGAATCCTCCCAACATCTCGGGTTCTATAATAGAAGCATCCAATGTTGAGTCTAAAACAGCATATGATAAATCCGAAGAATGCATCATATTAAATCGAGGAACTGGATCATTAAGCGCAGTACTGTCTTTTCCATCAGCACCAGCAATATGCTCCAACACAGTTGCCATATCATGAACATTATTAGCCAATACGCCAATCTGGTCAAAAGAGGATGCATAACTGATTAATCCCCATCTTGATACTCTTCCATACGTCGGCTTTATTCCATACACTCCACAAAAAGAAGCAGGTTGTCGTACTGAGCCTCCTGTATCACTTCCCAAAGCAACATGACAACATCCCAACTGCACACTCACGGCTGCACCGCCTGATGATCCTCCTGATACTTTGGTTTTATCTTTTCCATTTTTTACTGGACCATAAAAAGAATTTTCATTGGTAGAACCCATTCCAAATTCATCACAGTTTGTTCTACCAATAATAATCGCTCCTTGTTCTTCTAATCTTTGTACGGCAGTAGCCGAATAGCTTGATCGGAAGTTATTAAGCATCTTAGAACCTGCACTAGCTTTATGTCCTAGGAAGCAAATATTGTCTTTTATAGAAATAATGCAACCCAATAACGGTAGTACATGCGTTTTATCTTCTTTTAATAAATTATCTAATGTTTGCGCTTTACTCAAAGCTTCTTCTTCAAATAGCTCTACGTAAAAATTATGCTCGCTGTGTTGTTTAGCGTTTTTAATACAGGATTTAACTTCGTCCAATATGGAAGTTTCTCCTTTTAGTAAAGCGGCACGAAAAGTTTGATAAGATTTTCCTTTCATTGGAGCTGTTTATTCTTCGCTTTTTAAGAATGGCATTAGTGCATCAATAGCGATATTTTCTTGAACGCCAGTTTCCATATTTTTAAGCAAAACTTTGTTTTCCAATCGCTCCGTTTCTCCAATGATCAATACTTTGGAAAATGATTTTTTATTGGCGTAATTCAATTGCTTTTTGAGTTTGCTTGCTTCTGGGTATAGTTCTATAGAAATATCCTCTTTTCTTAACTTAGTCGCCAATTCGAATGCAAACAAATGGCTTTCCTCATCTAATGCTGCGATAAGTACCTTATCTCCAGTTCCTAGTTTTTCTGGAAATAAACCCAACTCGTCCATTACGACATATATTCGCTCAAAACCAAAAGAAACACCAACTCCTGATACATCTTTTAAGCCAAACATAGCAGTAAGGTCATCATATCTTCCTCCTCCACCAATACTTCCCATTTGTACACCTAGTGCTTTCACTTCAAATATACATCCTGTATAATAACTCAATCCTCGGGCTAATGAGGGAGTAAACTTGATTGTATTTTTAATTTCATGTTTGTCAAAATATTTGTGAAAAGACCTTAATTCCTCAATGCCCTTTTGTCCAGTTTCAGAATTAGCAAACTGAGATTCAAATATGGATAAATCATCTGCTTTTAACAAAGCCAATATTCGCTCTGCTTTATCTTGAGCTATACCTTTATTAACTAAATCGTTTATCACTCCATCTTCACCAATCTTATCTAACTTATCAATTGCCACTGTCATATCGACAAACTTATCGGAGACCTCTAAAGATTCGGCTATGCCGTACAAAATTTTACGGTTATTGATTTGTATCTCAACATTTAATCCAAGTTTCTCGAAAACAGTATCATAGATTTGCATGAGTTCTGCTTCGTACATTAGGCTTTTAGAACCTACCACATCTACATCACATTGGTAAAACTCATGGTATCTTCCTCGCTGCGGTCTATCTGCTCGCCATACAGGTTGCATCTGATATCGCTTAAATGGCATCGGAAGATCATTTCTGTTTTGCACAACGTACCTAGCAAACGGTACGGTAAGGTCATATCGAAGTCCACGCTTAGAAATACTGCTCAATAACTTTTGAGAATCTTTGTTTTCTAATGCTTCAGCATTTGCTTTTGATAAATAATCTCCATTGTTCAAAACCTTAAACAATAGTTTATCTCCTTCATCTCCATACTTACCAGTCAAGGTAGTTAAGTTCTCCATAGTCGGTGTCTCAATCGGAACATAACCGAATGACTCAAAGACTGACCTTATCGTGTTGAATATATAATTACGTCTATAGATTTCTTGGGGCAAAAAATCTCTAACACCTTTAGGAATTGATGGCTTCATCTATATTACGGTACTAAATTGTTTTAAAAATCTTACGTCGTTTTCAAACAACCATCTGATGTCACCGATGTCATACTTTTGCATCGCTGAACGTTCAATTCCAATACCGAAAGCAAAACCACTATATTTCTTAGAATCAATATTACAGTTTTCCAAGACATTAGGATCGACCATTCCACATCCTAATACTTCTAACCAACCAGTTCCTTTGGTTAGTTTTCGAGATTTTTCATCTGCTGTTCCCATAAAAACATCCATTTCTGCACTAGGCTCTGTAAATGGAAAATAACTTGGCCTTAATCTAATCTTGGTTTCTGGACCATACATTTCTCTAGCAAAATATAGCAAGGTCTGCTTCATATCTGCGAAGGAAACATTTTCATCAATAAATAGTCCTTCTACTTGGTGAAACTGGCAGTGCGATCTTGCCGAGATTGTTTCGTTACGATACACTCTTCCTGGCGCAATGATTCTTATCGGTGGCTCTTGGCTAGTCATTACCCTTGATTGTACCGACGAAGTGTGGGTACGTAACAAGTAATTTACGCTATCTTTTAGGTAGAATGTATCTTGCATATCACGCGCTGGGTGATCATCGGGCGTATTCATGGCTGTGAAATTGTGCCAATCATCCTCTATCTCTCTTTCTTCAGCAGTGACAAAGCCTATTTTTTCAAAAATATCAATGATACGATTCATCACCAAACTAACGGGATGTCTTGAACCTTGCTTGAATGGCTCTGCAGGCAGTGATAAATCTATGTTTTGTGTTGCTGCTGACTTGGTAGATTGCTTGATTGCTATCTCTAATTCGGCATACTTCGCTTCAGCTACAGACTTTAATTCGTTAACCTTTTGTCCAAATTCTTTTTTACGTTCGTTTTCGATATTTCTTATCTGTCCGAATATTGGTTTAACAACATTCTTAGATCCTAAGAACCGAATTCTAAATGTTTCTAATGCTGCTGCATCTTCACAAACGCTATTATTTATTTCTGAAATATAGTCTTCTATCTCTTTCCATGGATTATCTGCCATCATCAAAATTTTCGCAAAGTTATCATATTGCATTTTAATTGAATGGAGAAGCGTGAGTTTTTTATTTTTGAGGATGCCTACAATTAGACAATTATACCTAGAACACGTCGCACAAACAAGCGAATTATCGCTAATGCTCGAAGTAGAGCGTGCAGAAGGGATGTATATATATGATACTTCTGGTAAGAAATATTTGGACTTAAATTCCGGAATTTCGGTCAGTTCGGTCGGTCATAGACATCCCAAAGTGGTTGCTGCTATCAAAAATCAAGTTGATAAACATCTACACACGATGGTTTATGGCGAACATGTCCATCAATCGCAGGTCGCTTATGCTCATAAGTTAATCCAACAATTGCCAGATCATTTCGAATCGGTATATTACTTTATGTCGGGTACTGAAGCGGTGGAGGCTGCTATGAAATTGGGGAAAAGATATACTGGAAGGTATGAGATCATCAGTTGTACCAATGCATACCATGGAAGCACGCAAGGTGCGGAAAGTCTGCGAAGCGATCATGAGTATTCTCAGGCCTTCTTGCCTTTATTGCCTGGGATTAAACACATTCGATTTAATCATGAAGAAGATTTAGCGCAAATTACTGAAAAAACGGCTTGTATTATCCTAGAGCCTGTGCAAGCGGAAGCAGGTGTTCAACCGCCTGTTGACAACTATTTACAAAAAGTTAGAAAACGCTGTGATGAAACTGGTACTTTGATGATTCTGGATGAAATACAGACTGGCTTTGGTCGTACTGGATATCTTTTTGCATTTCAAAAGTATAATATAGTTCCAGATGTGATGTGTATCGGTAAGGCAATGGGCGGAGGAATGCCGATAAGCGGATTGGTAACTTCTAATGAGATCATCCGTGCATTTGTGAAAAATCCTAATCTTGGTCATATCACGACTTTCGGTGGTCATCCTGTAGGTTGTGCCGCTGCACTAGGGAATTTGGAAGCACTTTTGGACGAAAGTATTGTAGATTCTGTATTAATAAAAGAGAAACTGATTCACCATGTTTTACAGCATCCAATTATTAAAGAAGTACGCAGTTCTGGGTTAATGATGGCTGTGGAATTGACGAAAAGAAAATACCTTAAACATGTAGTCGCGCATATTCTGGAACAAGGAGCAATTGTTGATTATTTCTTATTTAACAATAAGAGTTTTCGATTGGCTCCACCCTTAATTATTACTAAAGAACAGATTGAAACTGCTGGACAAATTATTCGTAACGCATGTGATTATGCGCTTAGTAAATACTAAAAGTGATACTTAGGAAACTTTAGATTTATATCATAAGTTATATATAATGATGTATTGATTTTTTAATTAAAATCTTAGTTATGTCATTTACTAATGCAGCTATTTCTGTCATCAAGTCAAATACAAAGCTGAAGGATCGAACCCGAAGAAAGTATTTTAAAATGGCTAATCGCCCTGTTAAGCTTTCTCCATTTGTTCTTCCAAAAGAAAAAGACTATTCCCATATCATAGCTAAAAAGAGAAAAAAGCTTTTAATTACTTGGAGTATTATATTGATGATATCAGTGGTTTTGGGATATATAGGTTATTTAGGAATTGAGGCAAGTGTAGATTTTTACAAAAAAAATCGTGAAAAAGTAATTGCTAATATTGAAGCTCAAAAAATTATGGATGAAGCTCAAGACGCAATCGATTATTACTATTAATTAGCCACTGCATTATCTCAACTAACATAATTATTTCTTGCTAAGGGGAAGTATTAGTTTTTGCCTATTGTCTCAAAAGTATCTTTGTTATTGAAAAATGAATTTTTCAATCGTTAATGTTTTGAATATAAAATATCATTTCATAAATTAATGTTGCCTTTTATATCATCAGGCATTACAAAACAAAAAACTTAATCAATGGGAACCATCGGTATGTACATGGCAATAGCAGGAGTAGCTTCTATAGTATTGCACTTTTTAGGAATGAATCTTGCCATTTTGGTATGGATAGATATGTGGGGACCTACAATGGGATGGGTAATTAGAATAGGCTTAATCGTTGTAGGTGTATTACTACTTATTGCTGGCGGTAGAGGTGAGGAAGTCCCAAATCAACAGACAGAAAGCGATAGTTGATTCACATATAGATCAACACAGAATACTATTAGTTTCATCAAGTATGATCTTTAAATAAATCATTTCTTAGTAATCGTTCTTAAACGTATGGCTATAGAAATATTCATGTTTTGCGTTATATTTTTTGTTGTTATTTATTTAATAAAAAACGTGTTGATAATTGCTTCTATCGTAGATTAACAATAAATTGACAAGACATTCATCAATTTAAAAATTTTCCAAATGAAAATATTACTTTCTTTAATCGTAACAAGCTTTTTCAGTTTAACAATTATTGCGCAGGAAACTGACGTAAAAGAAGCCAGCTCTACCGACAAAAAGTTTGTGAGAGAATATTCCAATTTATCTACAAATAATAGTTTTGGTCAAACTTTTTTTAATGAACCAATAGGTAAATCTTACGAAGATTCTAGATTGACTTACAAAGAAATTAAAGGTAGTCCCTATCTCACAGAGCAGCCATCCTTAGGAAAACTGGTTTTAAATGATGGTGCTATTATTAATGATGTTTTGTTGCAAATTGATCTTTACAAAGGATTTATTATTATCACTAGGAATGATGGCGAAGAGTTTTTTCTCGATAAAAAACAAATTTGGGAGGTGGTGTTATTTGATGATGAAAAGAATGAGACTTTATTGAAAAGAATGAATCCAGAAAAGCCAGATCAGTTTTATATCAAACTTTATGAAGACGACGGATTGACTTTTTTTAAAGAGAAATATGTCACTATCCGCGAAGGAGAAAACCATGGTCTTGCTCAGACTGAACCAAAGTTTAATGTGAGAGAAAAACACTATATCCAACATAATGGTGGCTCTATAGAAAAGGTCAAGCTAAATACTAAAGAGGTTTTTCTCGGGTTTAGTGCTGAAGAGGTAGCGTCATTTAAAGACTATGCAAAATCAAATAAACTTAAACTAAAGAAGGAAGAGAGTTTTATTGAATTGTTTAAGGCGTTAAGGTCTCATGCTAAGAAATAGCTTATCTTCTAATTAAAATAAGAATACAAATAATC
>JAHDBF010000082.1:1654-16330 GCA_020630525.1 Saprospiraceae bacterium | reverse complement strand
ACCAATTTCCTTTAGTATTATGCTAACTTTTTAGATATTCTATTGATAATGCACCTGATGGACATTTTTTTACTTGCGCAATAATTTCTTCTTTTGTTGCATTTTCTGGTTGAATCCAAGGACGATCTTTTGGTTTAAAAACAGCAGATAATTGTCTTGCACAGAATGCTGAATGAATGCATTTTTCTGATTTCCAGACTATTTCTATGTCCTCTTTTTGATACCTTTTCATACTTAAGTTTTATGGCTTTAAAATTCAATTGAAAAATAAAACAAATTTTATATTTCTATGATTTAAGAAATTAGCGGATACTTAAAAATATGCAAAATCGAACTTTAAAGCAAGGATATGTTTTTAATAAAAACCAATTGCCTAATCTATTTTCAAAATTCTATTTGTTTGTTTTCCAATTTGGATTGTATAGATTCCATTCTGCATATCAGCTAGATTAATGGTTTTCAGATTTGATTCAATATTCCCTTTAAGTAAAAGTCTGCCATCTATATTATGTAAAAAGTATTTTTGACCCGCAGCATTTTTTATTTCCAATTGATCTTTTACTGGATTGGGGTAGAGTATAGTTGATGCTTTATTAGATTCATCTGTTGTGCTAATTGATGCACAGTTTTCTTTAAAAAAATTCCACATTATTTCATTTGGAGTAATACCATTTATTTCCTCACTAAACCATACATGATCTCCAGGTTTATCAAATTCTTCATAGATAGTATACAGTTTCATACAGCTGTTTTGGCTTCCGCCATAATATTCATCAAGGGTTACATTGCCATTATTTAATTGAGTTGAGTGTTGACTGCTTTCTGGTATGTTATTTTGGTCCAGCCAAAAACTCATAACTTCTTCTACAGATTGATACCATTGACTACCTTCGTATGGTAAGACACCATCAGCTATTCCATGGAAATTTATTATTGGTATTGAACTTTGTATGGAGCAGTTTTCTTCAAGCATTGTTCCAGACATAATTCCAATTGCTGAAAATAAATTGCTTCTGTTACATGCAAGACTGTATGCCATCATTCCTCCATTAGAATAACCACAAGCATAGATCATGTCTTGATTTATATTAAATTCGGAACGCACATCTGCAATTAATTCCTCAATAAAATAGACATCATTTTCATAGATGTCATCCATGCCATTATCTCCAGGTTCCCAATAGTTATCTTCCTTTTCTGGTCTGTAAGCTGCTTGAGGATAAGCAACAATGATATTTTGGTCATTGGCTAATGCATTAAAATTGTAAAAATCTCCGATTGATTCTGCATAATCTGTTGCGCAATCGCCAAAACCATGCATGTTTATTATTAATGGCGTCGGCGTATTTGTATTATAATTTTGAGGTAGGATTAATATGTATTCTCGATCAATATTTTCATTCCCAACTATCTGAGAAATGACTCTATTATTTGGGTTATTCGCATTTTGAAGACAAGTATCTTGGGCTGTTATTTTAATTGTGATGAGTAGGGCAAAAACGATTTGGTATAATAGATACTTCATTTGAATTTGATTGAATTTTTTATAATTGTATTTTGCTAAAATAGCTAAGTGTATGCATGTTTTAATGAAGATAAAATGTTGATAAAACAGTCCCTACCAAAAACAATAAGAATAGGCTAAAATATGCAATACTAAATATAGTAAACTTAATAATCGTTTTAAAAAGGCTTTGCTTATACACTTTCCACATAGAAATAAAAATATAGATCCAAGCTAAAATCAAGGATAATCTAAATAACCAAAGTGGAAAAGTATAAAACCCCAAAATCAAAACTGCAAGGATCAAAAATAAAAAAGCATGAAAATGAAAAGAAAAAATCAAATGCTCTATATAATAATAGTTATGTCTAATGTACAAAATATATAATATCAACGCTAAGCATGGCATCATCAATAAAATCGCCCAAGTAGCATTTCCAATAATGGCTGCTGTATGTTTTGACTCATCTTTTATGACGCTGATTTTTTGTTTGAAAATATGACGTGATAAACTTGAAGCATCTTTTTTATACAATTCTACCAGCTCATCTTCTTCCTTGTTTAGAAAATCATATTTAGAAACCATTTCCATATTTTGACTTCCGAAGCTTGCATACTCATTTAAATTAATGCTATCTCCATAAGTATCTCCATACTTATTGGTGTATTGTGCGAGCAAATCATTTAGCGAATCTCTAAGCATGGCAACCATAGTATCTGCAACAATTTCTGATTGTTGATCTAGGAAAATAGTCTTGGTTGTATCTGCAATGTTTTTTGTAATCCGATAAGCTTGTTTGCGTTCATAATTTTTGAGTATCCTATCTTTAATATTGTAGCTGTGGTTTGTAAAAGAATGAAAATTTTGGAAGCTCATTGCTAAAATAACAAGGATAGAACTGACTAAGAGCAATCGCAATGGATGAACATATTTCTTATGTTTTCCTTCAAAATATTCCAATGTTAATTTCCCTGGTATAAATAGGTTCTTAAGCGTAATCCATGTTCTAGATTCTATATTAAATACGGCATCTTGAAATTCAGACCATAACTCGGAAAAGGTAATTTTTCCGTCTGTATTTTTTTGCCCACAGTTATTGCAATACTTAAAGTCCGCCTCATTTTTAGTACTACAATTCAGACATTTATTAGAAGCCATATTATTCATAGGATAAAACTACATATTTGATTAAGATAATGTACTTTGACATACTAGTGTGATTATTTTCATTTCTAGAAATTCAAATTTTTATAAACTTTACAGCCATGTTTCTACTGACAACAAAATATATTCCTGCACTTAATTCACTAACGTCAATATCATTAATTCCTGACTTTAAATCCATCTTGATTATGGTAGACCCTTGAGCGTTTATAATTTTATAGTCTTTATATTCTGCCTCTGAATTTATCTTTAAAACTTCATAAACTGGATTAGAAACCAATTCAATTTTGTCATTGTTAATTGGAATTTTATTACTAACGGTATTGTCGTATATGTTGCATTCATATGGGTCTGGAGAAAGTTCTATAGGTTCTCCTGGAGTTAAATCTCTGTTTTGAAAAGCTGGATAATCAAGAGGATATCTTTTTGCTCTGAAAAGGCTATTGAATATCATACTTGCACCTTGGATACCAGGACCACCATTTCTATTGACAGGATTTATATATTCCCAAACTAAGTTGTTTTCTTTATCAACTTCTGTGATGTGACCAGTTGAACCTTCAGTGATTAATAGATTTTCATTGGGTAATACTTGGACGCCTGATAGTATTCGGGAATATAAGTTTTCGTCTGTATAACTGCGTACCGTTTCTGTATTTCCATATCCTGTTACCTCCTCATAGTTATACCTTCCTTTTTTATCTATTGGATTATTGAATAGGATGACATTAGATTGTTGACCTATGATATAGTCATTGTTGTAAACACTAAAAGCTACATTTTCTTCACCATCAAAAGTACACCATTCAACATTATGTTGTTTCCACAATATTTGTGATGCAGTATTGCCAGTATTGTAAACCTGAGGATTTCCATATCTAAAAAGTATATCACCACCTTTGCCAGCGTTTCCACCCAAATGCCCACTTGCTTCTTCCGTAGTAGTACTGTGATCTATAACATATACTTCACTTATGTGCCTTGCACTTATGGCGATTTGATCGAATTCTGCATTGTAGTCAATAGCGTTTATATGCAACCAATCTCCGGAGGTAGATTCATTAATTCCAATATAGTTTATGTTTATTAATTCTGGATGCTCGGAGACAACTCCGTAGTTGGGTTTAGTATCATCAAAGTCTTGTATTAGATGATCCCAGACTGACCATTCCCAAACTATATTTGCTTCGTTGTTTGGCAAGATTTCTATTTCATAAATAGATTCCGACCATACTTCTCCATCAAATTTTCTGCCTTTATTTTTTGCCTCTTCTTCCGATTTTTTCTCCCAAAGTGTACATAAGAAATTGCCATTTGGTAATGGTTCTAAATCATGATGTGTATTTCTAAATTCATCAGAGATTTTATATTGCCATTTTAAATTTCCTTCCCAATCAAACAATTCTATAATTCCTCCACTTCCTCCACCATTAAAATTATTATTAATCTCTCCTGCCCTTAACAAGTCTCCGTTTTCCAACAAGTATACAGCTTGTCCAGCACGGAAATCACTTTGCCAACTATGGATTTCTTTACCACAATTGTCGATAAGGTAAGTGGTTTCATTATTGCTGAATAGGGTATATCCATTATATGCATTTTCTGAATTAAGAAAAAGACCTAAGGTTTGGTCTTGGCAATTTCCAGCTTGGAAAATCAATATTAATATGAAAAGTATATATTCACGCATAAAAAAAATGGCTGATCTAAAATTAATCAGATCAGCCAATATTATCGTTTAATTTGGAAATTTAATTCCTATTTTTTTAAAAATTAAATCCTAATCTACCGAATAAGAACATCCCATCAGATCCCATCTGTACAGAATCATTAAACCCGCCTTGGTCTGTCCATCCATCAAATTGTGGAGTAGGGTAGGTGTTTAATAGATTGTTAGCTCCGAGAGTAATGCTTAGTCTATCGCTAAGATTATAACCAACACTTAAGTCCAAAGTACCAGCAGCCTCATAAGTATCTGTTGCAACTTCAAACAAAGCATCAGCATCTGCTTGATTCTCTGCTGGTGTATCTACCCATTGGAAATCTTGAAGTATTACTTCACTAAAATGAGTATAATTTAATAACACATTAAATCCTGCTACATCAAATCCTACATTTACTCCAATCTTATAATCTGGAGCAGCAGCTTCTAGATATGCTTGAGAGAAAGGACCAAAAAATGTAAACTCATTTAAGTCTCCACTATTAATGTTTTCGATTTCTGTATTGTTAAAGTTGGCAGCAAGACCAACATTAAGTTTGCTGTCGTCCATAATGTTAAACGCATATCCTAACACAACATCAACACCAGTGGTTTTTGTATCAACACCATTAGTAAAAAACTGTGCTGCATCTGCCCCAACATTTAGAGCTGTAGCGTCAAATACATCAGTTAATACAATTCTATCATCAACAGTAATTTGGTATGCGTCTACAGTTGCAGTAAATCCATTTTTCTTATAGGTCAATCCTGCTGCAAGGTTGTTTGCTATTTCTTCTTTTAAAGATTCTATACCAAACTGCTTAGCAACGGTACTGGTATTCGATGCCAATAACGTTCTTTCTGATCTTCCAGCTACGATATTATTAAACAATAAATTGTAATGGATTTGTGCCAATGAAGGCGCTCTAAATCCAGTAGAGTAAGATGCTCTCGCAGATAATCCATCTATGATTTTATATCTAGCAGCCAGCTTGTAGTTAAATGTATTTCCAAAGTCACTATAGTTTTCATATCTAACTGCGGCACCCAATAGGAATGCATCAGTAATGTTTGCTTCCACATCTCCATAGAATCCGATGTTAGATCTGTTTCTGTCTACTTCATTAGATGGACTGTAGCCAGGGAATCCTTGAGATCCACCAGAAGGCTGCTGACCAAATTCGTTTACAAATGGATCCTGAGTTGCTGGATTTGTGATTGCAACGCCATTCACATCATAAGTAGCGTACGATGCTTCTTGACCAGCAAAAATTTGGAAGTTTTCAGAACGGTATTCTGTTCCAAATGCTACGTTTAATCCTGATAGAATACCTTCATAATATTTAGAAAAGTCCAATCCCGTAACATTCATCGCTAAACTATGTCCACCTGCGTCAAAGTCAGTTGGAGAAGCAGAACCCAAAGAAGCATTGTTTGATCCCTTGATAAAATAATGGAAATTATTGCTTCCATAGGTATGGCTAAAATCAGCTTTCCATCCATTGTCCATATCATGTCTTACACCTACAGTTGCAGAGTTATCTTTGATTACAGAAGTAATTCTAGGAGTAAAACCATCAGGATATAAACTTGCAACTGCTCTGTCGTCTCCGTCAGCTCCAGGTGCACTTCTTGAGAATGCAAATGCATCAGTATCTCTATCTCCGATTCCTCCAAACATATATAATTCTGTGTTTTCAGCCAATGGAATTGCACCATTTACCATAAACTGGAATTGGTCTATAGCAGCAGAACCATATCCTTTTCTCCACGAAAATCCTGGTCTTAACGTTCTATCTTTTGTTAAATACTCAGCAGTGAAGTTTACATATCCACCTTTTTTGCCAAGTCCTACTCCATAGTTAAGGTCAACTCTAGCGGTATTACCATCAAAAGACTTGTCTCCATCTGGGTCTAAAACTCTATTTGTACCATCTACATTAAATAAATCATCTCCGTAATCTTCTTCATAAGTAGCCCCAACACCTGTGCTATATGCACCATAACTGACACCTCCTGTTACTCCATCCGTTTTGTCTTTAAGGACAATGTTGATAACACCAGCGATGGCATCAGAACCATATTGTGCAGAAGCACCATCTCTCAATACTTCTATTCTTTTTATGGCAGCAGTAGGGATGGCATTTAAGTCAGTTCCAGAATTACCTCTTCCTCTTGTTCCGAATACATTTACAAGTGAAGATTGGTGTCTTCTTTTACCATTAATTAATACTAAAGTCTGATCTGGACCTAAACCTCTTAATGAAGCAGGGTCGATGTGGTCAGCTCCATCAGAACCAGATTGTTTTGTTGCATTAAAAGAAGGCGCAGCATACTGAAGTATTTGATTAATTTCCACTCTACCTGACTTAGTTGCTAAATCAGCAACATCAATGACATCCACGGCGACAGGAGAATCTGTTGCACTTCTGTTGTAGCTTCTTGATCCCACAACTTGTACTTCCCCTAGTTGAACGCCTTGCATCAAAGTGGCATTTAAAGTGCTATTACCATTGATAGCGATTTCTTGCGCATCGAATCCGATATAGCTAAACATCAACATTCCATTTGCATCAGATACCGATAGTTTGTAACTACCGTCAATATCAGTTATGGTACCATTTTTAGTACCTTTTTCTGAGACATTTACACCAATTAGCGGTTCGTTATTGGCATCTGTTACTGTTCCTTTAACGGCATGTTGTGCATTTATTGTCCAACATAACATACTCAAAAGGAGCAGATTAAATAAATTTTTCATTTTATATATGGTTTGAATGAATAATCAATCTGTTGTGAAATGTTCAATAAACAATTCTATTTCAATTATGCAATATTTTTCCTTTCTGGTTATTGCAAAATGAACCTGAAATGCACTTGATGGGAATACAACTTAGCAGAAAATTACTTAAATTTTATGAAAACACTATTGTATTGACAAAAAATATATATAATATTTTAGCATCTTTTGAATACCGTTTATTAAGCTATTCTCTAGCGTTTTTTCTTTTTTATGCGCTTTAGATCAGTAGATGCTTCTTCTGTTTTAGAAGAATGTTTGATTAGTTTTTGAATAGAGTTAAGCTCTTGATTTGTTAAGTTTCTCCATTTTCCGATAGGAAGTTTTCCTAACTTGACATTCATTATTCTTATCCTCTTTAGTGTTTTTACTTCGTAGTTTAGGAATTCACACATTCGACGGATCTGCCTATTCAGACCTTGAGTTAAAACTATTGAAAATTTGTATTTGTTGAGTTTTTGTACACGACATTTTTTAGTTATGGTGCCTAATATTGGAATTCCATTAGACATTCTTTTGATAAACTGATCGGTAATTGGTTTGTCAACTGTTACAATATATTCTTTTTCATGATTGTTACCTGCACGCAATATTTTGTTTACAATATCGCCATCGTTGGTTAAAAATATCAATCCTTCTGACGGCTTATCTAATCGACCTATTGGGAAAAGTCGTTCTGGATAATCAATAAAATCTATGATGTTTTTTGGCTCTTTTTTATCTGTTGTACAGACGATTCCTACTGGCTTATTAAGCGCAATATAGGTAGTTTGTTTTTTCTGTTTAATGATCTTTTTACCGATTTTGACAATGTCGTTTTCAGTAACTCTATTACCTAGTGTAGCTAATTGATTATTGATCGTAACCTTACCCGCTGCTATCATTTTATCAGCTTCACGACGAGAGCAGATCCCTGTACTGCTGATATATTTATTGAGGCTTATAGAAGATTCGTTATCCATAAGTTATAAAGATATTTTATCCAATTGATTGATGATACTCATTGCCCAATCGTCTTCTTTTTTCTTAAGGTTTTTTAACGCATGCTTAATGATCCATTTTCTTTCTTTTGTCATATTTGGAATCCAAGATTCAATGACTTCAGTAGCTATTTTTTTATTGTCTTTCAGAATATCATTAAGACAATTAGCCACTGATTTTTGGACGTATTTAGATTTGTCATCTTTTAAATTTGTTAATATTGGTAGTAAAGGTTTTGGATTTTCTATAAATTGTTGAAGCTTTGATGCCCAAGGTAATCTCGGTCTTGGACCTTCTGAAGCCAATCTTCTTACATGAAAGTTTTTATGCTTACTCCAAACTAAAAGTTGATCTAAAGCTTTTTCAGGATACATTGCTAAAAATGGTCTGATTGCATATTCTCCAGTATTTCTTTTTGTAATTTCTTCAATGGCTTTCATTGAGGTTTTGAAATGGTTTAAACCATATTTTTCAATATATTTTGCCAATGGCATTACCCAATAATAATTGGTAAACATGCCAGTTTCTTCTTTGTTTTCAGGACCCAATATCTTTTTAATTATAGCAACGTTTTGCGAATATGTACCTGAAAAAGCAATATTTAACTCATCCGCAATGGCTTCCACTCTATCTTTTAGTTCTAATGCTTTTGTCGTTTTATCAACTTTGGAAATAAACACTTTTTTAGGAAATGATTTATCTATTACTAAACATTTATCTGCAATCAAAATTGCCAATTCTTTGTCAAACCAATATTTGAGTTTTTTGTATGCCATATTTATTTCTCAAAAATAATGGCAATTTACCAACCATTTAGAATGTAGTTCCGATAAGTCTAATAAATAAAATTAAAATTGTCATGAAATCATTAAAAGTTACTTTTCAAAGTGCAGTTGTATTAATTATTACTGGATTCCTATTAAGTTCTTGTCTCAAAGATTCTTGTTCGGAAAGAAGAACATTTATTCAGTATAATCCAATTTATACTACACTTGCAGATATTAGGATTAACATCCAATCAGAACCACCTAGAGAATTAGTAAATCCAGGTAAATTGTATTTTTACAACAACTACATCTTAGTGAATGAAATAAGAGAAGGTATTCACATCATAGATAATACTGATCCCAAAAACCCTAATAACCTTGCATTTATTCCTATCCCAGGAAACGTAGATATGGCAGTTAGAAATAATACCATGTTTGTTGATAATTATATGGATATACTTTCTATAGATATTTCAGATCCATTCAATCCCATATTAAAGCATAGAGTAGAAGATGTGTACCAGCAATACAACTTTATAGAAGGCAGAGGAATTTTAGTGGGTTATAATGAAACACCGATAACAACCGAGCTTAATTGCACAGATCCCAATTTTAACAATGGAGGATTCTTTCTTGCTGAAGATGTTTTATGGGCTGGAAATGAATTTGATGCTGCCCAAGGTGCAGGTGGAGTTCCTGTTAATACTAATGCACCCACTGTAAGTGGAATTGGAGGTTCTTTGGCCAGGTTTACCATTTATGATGAATACCTATATGTCTTAGATGAGACCAATCTATTTACTTTAAAAATTGAACAAGATTGCACTTTGGACTTACTATCAGAACTTTATGTTAATTGGGGAATGGAAACAATATTTCCTTTTAGAGATAAATTGTTTTTGGGTAGTCAAGAAGGTATGTTTATTTATGATATTAGTAATCCGTCAGAGCCATTTTATATTTCAGTATTTAGTCATGGTAGAGCTTGTGATCCTGTATTTGTAGATGGAGATATAGCGTATGTAACGCTCAGAGATGGGACTCAGTGCCAAACTTTTAGCAATCAACTTGATGTAATAAATATTTCTGATTTGTTTAATCCGCAGTTAATCATATCGCATAGCATGGAGAATCCACATGGCTTATCAAAAATTAATAGCGATCTATATATCTGTGAAGGGATTCACGGGCTAAAAGTTTTTGACGCAAGTGATGACATGAAGATCGGTGACAGATTGTTGGATCATATTAAGGACGTTCACGCTTATGACGTTATAGCAATCGCAGAAGACCATTTATTAATGATTGGTAAAGATGGCTTATATCAATATGATGTTTCTGATGCAGATGATATTAAAGAGATTAGTAAAATTTCAGTAAATAGATAGCCATGAATAAAGCAATTATATTAAGTTTTTTAATAGGTTTATTTGGATATTCAACAGAGTTAAGGTCACAAGATGATCTGCAAAAAGATGAGCTGATTGTATATTTAAAAAGCGGAACTAAGTTACGTGGAAAATTAATCGAATGGAAAGACAAAGAAAGCATTATGCTCGACATACATGGTAACTTAATTTCTATAGATCAACGCCGAGTTAAGAAGATAGTACAAGGTGGTACGGATATAAACAATAAAGTTAGTAACTACAATTTTCAAGAGAAAGGCATATACCATCAGTTTACGCTAAACTTCATTAGTGGAAACGATGGCCCACGCGCCAATAGAAGACCTGGACTTGGAGCAGCAATGTCAACAGGATATAGATTTAATCAATATCTAGGTATTGCAGGAGGGGTAGGATTTGACCAATATATTTTTGGAACAGATGAAAGATTTTTATCCTTATTTACAGAATTCTCTGGTTTTGTATTAAAAGAAAATTTCTCACCAATGTATAGCTTAAAATTAGGTTATGGTTTTGGGTTCAGCGATGAAGAAGCGGGTTTTATAGAATCCAAAGGCGGTTATCTAGTGCATCCTGCAATAGGTTTTAGGTTTGGTCAGAATAAATTGAAATGGACCATGGACATCGGTTACAAGTTTCAAAAAGCAAATTTATCTTATGTCTTTTGGGGAGAATTGAGAGAGCAAGAATTATTGTACAAAAGATTGACTTTGAGATTAGGGTTGATGTTTTAAGTGTGGGAATTCATTCGTGAAATTTGTTGAAACATTATTTTTTCTTATATTGAAGATTATTAACCAACTTTTAAAACTTTTTTATGAGTACGTTTCAGCATTATTTTGTAGATACTATCAAAAACCGCTATGCTCAGTTCGATGGTAGAGCAAGCAGAAGTGAGTATTGGTATTTTACATTGTATTATGTATTAATATTATTGGCTGTAGGAGCTGTCTCTGGATTATTAGGGTATTTAGTGGGAAATATTGGTAGTATGATAGGGATGGCAGCAATAGTTCTTTTAATTTTAGCCTTATTTATTCCAGCACTTGCTATTGCAATAAGACGGTTACATGACTCTGGAAAATCTGGATGGTTCTTTCTTTTAGGTTTAATACCTACAATTGGTGGAATCATTTTATTGGTTTTTTATTGTTTAGAAAGCCAGCCTGGAACAAATAAATATGGTCCAAATCCATGGGAGGATGAAGCAGATGAGTTTGCACCCATCTAATTAAAAAATATACATTTTTATTAAAAGAGATTAGACTTGATTTTGAGTTTAATCTCTTTTTTTTTGCCAATGTTTTAATTTGTAAAACATACCAATATCAATTGCTTTTATAATTTTGCAATTATATGATATACGTTACTCTCTTTGTTTTAATTTTAATTGGAATATTATTATGGTATATCTATAAGAATATTCTTATCCCAAAAGAAGCAATTGAGAAAATAAACCAAATTCTGTCTAAAGAACCACCAAACTATTTATTAGGAGAACAAAAAATAATAAAACATAACGGAAGAAATATCTCCTATGAGTTGTCAATGTCAGAAACAAACACCATAGGAACAATAGTGCTAATCAATGGATGGACCCAAAGCTTATTATGCTTTCCTTTGCATTTTTGTAAACCACTTTTGGCAAATGGATATAACATCATAAGAGTCGATAATCGTGGAGTAGGGTTTTCCTCATGGAATGATGATTGGAGTAGAGAAAATGCTTATCTGCTGAAAGATATGGCAAAAGATATTTTGCAAATTTTAAAAGTAGAAAAAATAGATAAAGTCCATCTTATTGGTTTCTCAATGGGAGGAATGATTGGGCAGCGATTGGCAATTTCATTTCCAGAAAAGATTATTAGCTTGACGTCGATGATGAGTTCTGGTTATTACCACGATCCAGAATTACCTAATGTTCCTAAAAAATTTTACTTTGATTTTGTTATCGGAAAATTAATCTATGGCTTCAAACCAAAAAAGCTTAAAGACAAAATAAAAAGTCATTTAGTAATCAGTTTACTACTTAATGGCAGCGCAGAAAAACTAAGTGCTGAAAATGTGATCGGAAGAAATTATTTTGAATACACCAAACGAAGAGGAAGCAATCCCAATAACAAACAACAATCTTATGCCATCAAAAAATCTGGTTCTCGGTATGAAGAATTGAAAAAACTGGAAGTGCCTACATTAGTAATTCATGGCACTGAGGATTGTCTTATAGATTTTAGCCATGCTAAAAAATATGCACCTATGATTCCAAATGTGAGAACCTTGTTTTTAAATGGAATAGGTCATGAAATTCCAGAAAAGACTGCACCTAAGATGATTAAAACAATATTAGATTTTTACAAGGGTGTGGGAAAAGTAAATGCTTAAGATTAAGGCTGAAATTTATTCATAAACTCTAATTATTTGCCCATTGATTTTCCCTGCAACGGACTTTACATACGCTGTTGCCATTTTATCCATTGAGATAACATTATGGCCTGGAAAGTAATCTTCATATTTTTCAGCAGCGTCCGCTACCAATCCAGAAGAAACAGCATTAATCCGCAATCCATTTTCTAATTCTAAAGCTACTGCTTTCACAAAACTATGTATAGCTCCATTTACCATCGCCGCACTTGCGGTTTGTACTACCGGATCATCAGCCAGTATTCCAGTAGTCAAAGTAATAGATCCTCCTGGATTTAGATACTTAGTTGCAGCTCTCGCAAGATTTACCTGACCCATTAATTTACTTCGGATTCCAATGTAATAATCGGATTCTGATAATTCTGAAAATGGCGCCCATCTGGCTTCTCCGGCTGTACAGATAACGGCATCAATATTCGTTGCTTGCTTAAACATATTATGAATGGAATTTTCATCTTCAAGATTAACTGTCAAACTAGTATCTTTTCTACTCGCGACAATAACCTCATGTTTTTTACTTAATACGGAAACTACTTTTTTACCAATAGTTCCATTTCCTCCGATTACAATTATTTTCATAGTTTAATTCTGTCTAGAAATTTCAGTTTGTGTAATAAGTTCTTCTACTGCCAAAGCCCAATTCGTCATTGTTACTGCGTCACCATGTTTTTCTGTCGCTTCCAGTGTTGCAGCTCTGATTTGATCTTTCCATTTTGTGATTTGCGCATTTACCGCATCGGCAGAAAATGGTCCTTCAAAGAAATCATTTTTATATTGTTCATATAATTCATCATAGCTAACCCATCCTTGCGTTAATTTATCGCAAGCTGCAGATTTTTGTTGGATGCCAAAAAAGTTACTGGCAAAAGGTTCGCAATTATTACTGATCTCTCCCCATTCATCGGGAATATTTGTAACAATATTTGGATTTGAAAAATTGGAAAATGCGTTGTCTAAGTCCCATGGAATCAAATGAACTTTTTTGTTGTCAGAGTCTTCATAAAAATAGTAATTATGGTTAAAGCAATCTCCACCAAAACAGTACCAATGGAATGGACCATCATCATGTTTTATTGCTCGATCTACAACACACATTTTTATGGTGTTATCAATGTCCATCCATTTTTCAATGACAGATTGCACTGACTCATCAGAAGCCGACGCTAGTTCTATACCAAAGTCTCTCATAATATCTACAGATGGATTTTCATCTTCATTGGTTTTTAATGCTGCCAGCAATTTTGATTCAGTTTGAGCATTGCCATTTTCAGTTAATGGCCAAATTTCTTTATATAAATTTCCTTCGCCATTTTCAAAATTTTGCCTTGTTAGTCTACCATCTATTTGTTCTGTGAGTGCATACAATCCACTGTACTCTCCATTGATTAATAATCTTGCATGGACAGAACGTGGCGCAGCTACACCCATCTCTCTGAATAGCCAATATCCCAATCGTTCGTGCAATTGACTAGGATCAAGATTTTGGGAATGAAACTGTAATTTTTTTAACCCAAAAAACTTTTGATCCGAACCATCCCAATTTACTTTTACTTTCATTGATAATTTAGTGCAGACTTTTTCTCCCGAAGGTTCAAATGGATTATTCCCAGACAAACAATTGGAAAATGCTCCGATAGATCCTTTGTATCTGATACCTACTGGACTGATGGTATCTCCTTCAAAAACAAGCATCCCTTCTACATATTCTTCTGCCGCGGGATCACTATTCAGAAAAGCCAATGATTCATCTGGAATGATAAGTGAATAGGTACGCAATACATCATCATCAAAAACATAACCAGAATCTCCGTTTAAGTAATTTTCATTCCCAGAAGGAACTATCTCTTTAACTTCAGTTTGGAAACTATATTCCGAAACTGGAATTTCTTTTTCACAGGATAAAATAAAAATTACTGCAAAGAGTAAT
>JAHDBF010000082.1:0-1554 GCA_020630525.1 Saprospiraceae bacterium | reverse complement strand
AATGCTCCGCCGACTCCAGCAGTAACAATATCCTGACCTGTTAAATAGAAGTTTTTGATAGGAGTTCTCGGTTGCAATATCTCTTGTCTAAAACGACTAGGTGTATGATCTAGACCATAGATTTCTCCTTCTTCATAGTTGACAAAATGCTTTGTTGTCAATGGTGTAGATAATTCATAATGATCTATTTTTCCTTCTAAATGAGGGAGTTGCTTATATAATGCTTTGATTAATCTCTGCGCTATATGCTCTTTGATATTTTCATATTCACCACCACGCTTCATCCATTTGGTACCTTCCCAATTTTGAAAATTTTCGTACGGTAAAAGCGTAATAATATCAATAGTGCTTTTCCCAGGGTATCGATTACTCCAATCAGGGTCTTTTGCAGAAGGAAATGAAATATAAACCACTGGAAATGGTTTAGAAGTATCCTTTTTGTATGCTTCAAACGCCGTATCATGATCCAGTCCTTCAGGATAAATCCAAAGGTTTGTTTTCGGAAGTTTCAATTCTTCAGGACTTCCATTTAATCCTATGTATAGACAAGCATGTGCGACTGATCTTTTTATCTTACCAAGCTTTGGTTTTATCTTATGTTTCTCTACAATTTCCTTGGGCATTAAGTTTAAATAAGTAGTCATTATTCCTGCACTACTAATGATGTTTTTTGCAAAAAATTGCTTGCCATCTAACATTTCAACTCCTACAGCTTTGTTGTTATTAACCATTATTTCTTTTACAGCAGCACTGATTAGAATTGTCCCTCCTCCTTTTTCTATAACTTTATCAATGGTTTTTGCTACCTGAGAAGAGCCACCTATCGGAAAACTACCGCCATTAAAATAATGTCTTACTACTGCAGCATGCATGATAAAACTGCTTTGTTTTGGTGGCAAACCATAGTCTCCATATTGACCAGTTAATACTTTTATCAATGCTTCATTATCTGTGATTTCTCTGAGTGTATCATAAGTTGTTTTATCAGAAAAAGATAAAAATGGTTTTTTCATCGTTCCTCCAACGACTTTACCAATTAGCTTTGGCAATGCCTTTGAGATATAATAATTTTGACTTGTTTTATTCGCTTTGAATATTAACGATACATAATCTTCAATTGCTTTTTCCTCATCTGGAAAGTACTCAATCAATTTTGCTTTGAAATTATTTACTCCTTTTACTAAATCAAATGCTTTTTCTCCGATGATAATTCGATCATATACTTCTCCCATATCTGCCCATTTGAGTTGAGCATCAGTGACATAATCAAACAATTTTCTAATAGCACTTTGTGGCCGCTGCACTTCTCCGATATAGTGAATACCTACATCCCATTCGTATCCTTTTCGTTTAAAAATATGGGTAAATCCACCAGGAGTGTAATGTTTTTCTAATACCAACACTTTTTGACCTTGTTTGGAAAGGACTGCTGCAGTTGCTAATCCTCCTATTCCAGAGCCAATGATTATACTATCATATTTTTCTGCTAATTTTGGATTTTTCTTATAGGATTGGATCATATTTTTTGTAGAATTAATTTTACGCAAGCGAATC
>JAHDBF010000001.1:49804-72445 GCA_020630525.1 Saprospiraceae bacterium | reverse complement strand
GATAGGTATAAATATTAGAAGGATGAGTATCGCTAAATACTGCATCCTTCTACATTTTACTAGTTAAAATCATTCATTGATCTACCTAAGTAGGTAAGTGCACATCTGAATCCTATGTAAGATTTAGTAGTATCTTGGTACTCCCAGTGTCTTGTGCCTGTCTGCAGGTAGTATGCGATGTCTTTCCATGATCCTCCTCTGATAACTTTTCTTTTGAAGTTTTCTGGATCATCGTCAGCTGCATCATATTTCATATCTGGGTTTAAATCATGCACATGAGAATATGCATTTGCGTTGTATGCAGACTCTGTCCACTCAGCAACATTACCAGACATATTGTATAGTCCGTAATCATTGGCAAAATATGCGTCCGCTTTTACAGTGTATAATCCACCATCTTCTGGATAGTTTCCTCTTCCAGGCTTAAAGTTAGCCAACAGACAACCTTTTGCATTTCTTACATAATATCCTCCCCAAGGGTATGGAGCCATATCTCTGCCTCCTCTGGCAGCATATTCCCACTCTGACTCTGTAGGTAGTCTAAACTCTTCGGTATTAGGCTCGTCACCTTTATATTGATTCCAAAGTTTAGTTCTCCAGTGACAGAAAGCTTTTGCTTGTTTCCAGTTTACACCCAATACTGGGTAATCATCAAATGCTGGATGCCAGTAATAGTTTCTTGTCATTGGCTCGTTATAAGACAATGCAAAATCTCTTATAAATGCCAATGTATCAGGGAAAATATTTACTTCTTCTTTTTTGATCAACTGTTTTCTAACAATATCTTTACTGTTAGCTGCTTTATTCCAATCAATCCATTGATATTGATAATTGAACTGTCTAGTGTCCATTTCTCTTTTACCATTGATCATCATATCACCTTCGTAATACATTTCATCAAGAGTTTCATCAGAATAATCTAGTTCGTAGTCCCAGACAATTCTGTCTTCACCAGTTCTTTCATCCGATTCTATATCACCCATTATTGTATGAGCTATAGAATCTCTAACCCAATCCGTAAACTGACGATACTCATTATTTGTTATTTCAGTATCATCCATAAAGAATCCCTGTATGGATATGGATTTTGGTCTTTGCGAATGTGCATGAAAGATGTCTTGATCAGATTGCCCAATGTGCAATGTACCAGATGGGACGTATACCATTCCGAAAGGATTGATACCTGTCCATTTGGGACGATTATTGGCTCCTACCAATTCTCCTGTTTGCTCACGCGCACATGAGCTTAATAATAATAGCAGTGTTATACCGCTGACGAGATAAATGAAATTACTTTTCATCGTTCCAGATCGATTTTCCTAATTAATTATTTGCCTAAACTAAATTCGTATGCAAATATAAAATTAACATTAACAAAATTTCAAAAATATTCGTAAAGTCTAATTTTTATCTGCCTATTAACAACGGATCTTATTTTCAATCTATTTTATAGGCATCAAAAAAACTTACAAATTTCTTGGATTATAAATTACTTTTGGTGGTAATCCAGTATTAATCTGTCTATTCAGATTATAACTGAGGATTATTTCATGGCTGCCTTCTGAACTTTTCCTTAAAGCATTCAAACCAAGATCAAAACTGTAGGCTATTAAATAATGATTGCTAAACTTAACTCCTGTGGTGATTCCTATTGACTCAAAAGAAGTTGAAGAGTATCCACGTAGATTTAAACCTCCAAAAATGTTGCCATACTCCACCAAGGCTCCAACATTGATTTGCAGATTTTTATTATTGGTCGTTGCTAATATAGATGGAATCAAGTTAGTCTCTGGACTCAACTCGATTAAGTAATCAGCAATAACTACTATTTCGGGTGTTATTCTGTAAGTAAGGTCAGAAAAATTATGTTTAAAACCAAACAAATTATTGAATTGGATACCTACTTTGTAGGCATCTTTAGCAAATAATCCATTTATAGACCATGTTCCTGTCCAATTAGATATTGTTGTATTTGGCAATATTGGGTCTGCATGATTTATTGTTTGTGAATCATACTCTCCATCTGGCGTTAGGATTTCTCCTCCGTTTATTTTTTTTTGCGCCGCGCCTAAAGAGGCACCACCAGATAAGGTACCGCCAGCTATTCTATAGATCATATTATATGACAATGAAAACCTATTGTTCTGCTCAACGCCAAAATTTTCTGATTCAAATGACATACCCATTCCTCCATTCAGAATATATACTGGTAGATGTGTATTTACATGTAGGTAACTCGGGCTATTCTCTATAGGACTCCATTGATTTCTGTATATCAAAGTCGCTTTTAATGTTTTTTCAAACCCTGCAAAGGCATTATTGTACTTGTATGGTGTCAACATATGCATGGTGGATAATGCATGTTGTTGTCCAATGATCACATCAGAAGTAATGAGATATAGCAATAAAAAGAATAAGCGTGTAGTCAATGGTTTATTTTAAGATGACCTCAAGTTCTTATTTTTTTTTCTAACTAAGAAGATTTATCCGAATTTTAATAATGTAAACCTAATATTTGATGGCTAAATGTCTGTTTTTGCAAAATTTATACTATTGTGGTTTTGCTTAATAAGTTTATAATTCCAGTATTTGTCCATCAAAAGCAAATGAAGTGTTGGCAGGTAATTGAGGATTTACTTCATCATATTTACCCATATAATGGCTAACATGGGTAAAATAGTTTTTCTTAGCACCTATTTTTTTAGTTTCGATAATTGCTTCATCAAGGGATAAATGAGAATAATGTGGTTTTTGCATTAAAGCGTTAATAATTAATACATCTAACCCTTCTAATAAGGCATAACTTTCTCGGGGGATATGTTTGACATCGGTCAAGTAAGCAAATTTTCCGATTCTAAAGCCGAAAACTTCCATCTTTCCATGTAAAACAGGAATTATGGTAATGTCTGTATCTCCTATTCTAATCGATTTTCCTTCTATGGCGATTGTTTCTATCTTTAATATCCCTGGATAGTCGGTTGGAGTAAATAAATAATCAAATCTAACTTTTAGACTATCTAGGACCCTTTGTGCCCCATAAAGTGGAATGGCTTTTTTTCTAATAAAGTAAACGGGTCTGATGTCTTCTAATCCTATTACATGATCGTTGTGTTCATGTGTATAAATGACTGCATCTACATCTGTGATATCATTGTTAAGAAATTGCGTCCTTAGATCAGGGGAAGTATCAATCAGCAGTTTTTCTCCAGTATCGGTTTCTATATAGATTGAGGATCTAAGTCTTTTATCTTTAGGATTTTTGGAAAGGCAAGTATCACAGGTACAACCAATTATAGGAACGCCTTGGGATGTGCCTGTACCTAAGATTTTTATTTTCAAATTTATTAGATTATGCCACCATTTTCGTTACAAACAAGTCGCTTTTAATGATTTTTTCTAATGTAACTTTACTGTTGTCAGACAATTCTTCTCGATTATATTCCAAAATAGAAAGTATGTCAACTAGTGTTTGAATTCTTGATTTAGTGTCAAAGAACTTATTGACGACAATAATATTGGAACTATTTACAATACAATATCCTGATTTAAAGTTTCCTCTTTCATAACGAATTCGGTATTGTAAATCTTTAAACAATTCTTCTATTTTTGACAATGATGTCTTAGTATATGATAAACTCATCTATTAACGCGATATTTGGCAAATATAAAATATTCATATATATCACATAAATTAATATGTTTTTATTTCGATTCTTTTTTTTAATCCTTATCTGTACTTCATTGCTAAAACCAATGAAAGCGCAGACAGGGTTTGATTTGGCAGCTACTTTAGGATTTAATGCTTCTCAGATTGCTGGAGATGCATTAGCAGGATATGATAAATTTGGCTTGACTGGTGGTTTAAAATTGGGTTATCCATTCAAAGAGAAATTTAATTTAAATATGGAATTACTCTATTCACAGAAGGGAAGTAAGTCCAAAAAAAATCAAGTTCAGCAGAAAACACATTTTGATTATTTTGAAGTACCCGTTTATGTAACGATTAATGATTGGTATATAGAAAAAGAAGATTACTATAAAGTCAGCGCACATGCAGGATTGGCGTATGCCTACTTATTTCGATTGGAGACTTTAGTAGATGTGTTTACCAATGATATAGAGAATTTTAGAAATTGGGACATGTCGTTCATTATGGGAGCAAGTTTTGCTTTTAACCCAAAAGTAAGTGCCACTATTCGGTATACAAATTCATTTATTAGAATTTATAAGAACGATGTGCTTACAACTAAAGGTTTAATCAATTATCTTTGGACGTTTAGAGCAGATTACAATTTTTAATATGAAAAATATAAAATATACTTCTTTACTTTTTGCATTATGTTTAATGATTGCAGCAGGCTGTGGCACAGATAATAAGAAAGCTGAAAAATCAGCAGTACCAGCACCAAAGGCGGAAAAAGCAGTCACTTACAAAAATGCCAATCCATTGCCTAGTGTTCCAAAAGAGAAGATCCAAGAATTATGGGAAAAAGGAACATTGGTAGATTATATCTTCCATAATTTGCCGTTTAGCATGAGTCAAGATGAGCCTGAAAGTATAAGAACAAACTTAAATTACATTTCTCCGGAGCCACAAGAATTTATTCCTTCTGATTGCAAGCCTATTGGCAGGCAATTTTTCCAAATTGCTGGAGACATTGTTTTAGAAGCAGATCTGTATTTTTCAGAAACATGTAAATTTTATGTTTTTGTAGAAAATGAAAAACCAGTATTCGCTAATAAAATGAATCAAGCTGGTCAAGACTTTTTGCAAGGAATGATATCACAAGCTTCTGGAGCACAGAAACAAATGCAACAGCAAGCCCAGTAATGGATAAATTTGCAGCAATTGATTTAGGGACAAATACCTTCCACATATT
This sequence comes from Saprospiraceae bacterium, assembly GCA_020630525.1. GTDB lineage: Bacteria > Bacteroidota > Bacteroidia > Chitinophagales > Saprospiraceae > JAHDBF01. The sequence continues at coordinate 67,565 of JAHDBF010000001.1, read as the reverse complement.
AATTGTTGAGCAGACAGATACTTTCCCTTTTTTTAAAGAAATTTATCGACAAAGGTCTTATGTCTTTTTAGGAAAATCTGGTGTGGAAATTATTGAGGATTCTCGATACCAATTAGGACTAAGTACCTTGAAGTCGTTTAAGTCCGAGTTAGATAATCATGACATTAAATCCGTAAAAGTAATTGGTACTGAGGCATTACGAAAAGCCATTAATGGGCAACAATTTATCGCTGATGTCAAAAAAGAAACTGGCCTTAAAATCGAAGTTATCGATGGTCTGAAAGAAGCCGAATACATATACAATGGTATAATTTCTTACCAAAAAGATTTAGATGGTATAAATCTAATCATGGATATTGGAGGAGGAAGTGTGGAATTTATCATTTTTGATAAAACTGGATTGTTATGGGCACAATCTTTTCAGGTAGGCGTATCTGTTTTACATCATAGTTTTCAAAAAAATGATCCATTGACTTTTGAGGAATTGGATACTATAGATGATTTTTTATCCAATCAATTAGAATTACTAATTCAAAAATGTAATGCTTACAATATTAGCAATTTGATAGGATCTGCTGGCAGTTTTGAGATAATAAAGTCGATGCTAGAAAATGTCGATGCTTATGCAGAGCCACTTTTATCTACGTCTATAATACATTTGTATGACAAGATTAAAACGTTGGACTTTGATGAACGCTTAGCATTGCCAGGATTACCACCCGAGCGTAATAAGCTAATGCCTATTGCCTTACACTTACTTTGTTTTGTACTACAAAACCTGAATATTAAAACGGTAGCATACTCTCCATATTCAATGAAAGAGGGTATTATTAGAGCATTAATTGCTGATCAGGCTAATACTTCCTTATAGATCCTCCCGACCATTTGTCATCATCAATATCTGACGATTTTGGATTACCATCATATTTTATACTTGCACCTGAACTCACCTCTGCAGATAAATGTGCAGTTACATATATTTTGGCACTTGCACCTGACGATGCACTGATATCTGTATTTTCTGATATCAAATCAAGGCCTTTATAACTAGCACCCGAACTAATATCTACTTCTTGATCAACAGTTTTACCTTCAAGATTTACACTTGCACCAGAGCTGATGTCTATTGTCAAATCTTTACATTCTATCGCTAGTGCGGCATAAGCTCCACTCGATGCCTCTAACGCAAATGATGCACTATTTATGACTTCATTGCTTGTTACATTAGATCCTGAGCTTATGTCAATTTCTTCGATATTTGTAAAATAAAGTTTGACTTCTGCACTTCTATTGGACATAAAAGATCCCCAGCTGCTAGATGCCCATGCTATATCTAAAGTATTTCCAGAAATCTCAGTTTCTAAATCTTCCAAATCGCCTTTGCTAGTAGTTATTTCAGCATAATTTCTATCTGAATTATAGAGGATCACTTTTATCCCTGCACTCACTTCTAGTGTGTTGAATGCGGTTAATTCCCTTACTTCATATTGTGAAAACAAACTAAAAGAATAAAATAAAATGGTAAAAACTAATGCTGACTTCATATGTAAAATAGTAGAAAAAGCCTTGTCTAAATTTAGTTAATTAAAAGAATAAAATGCAAATTTAGAATTAACATTTAAATACAATCCGAATTAAAGTCTTAATATCGTAAATGTCAATTCATTTTATATACTTTAAATAAAGTTTAAGAATCAATCATGGACCGAAGGTCATTTATATCTCAATCAATAGGTGGGGCAATAGCTGCCAGTTTTTTTAATGAATTAGACTTTATCTCAGATGAAGAAAGATTCTGGAAAAAAATTAAAAAATCTTTCCCAATATCAAATTCTAAAATATTAAATCTCAATAACGGTAGTGCAGGATTGATGCCAATTGTGGTGCAGCAATATTTGATAAATGCTATAAAATTAATGAATAGGAATCCTCCTTATGAACAAAAGAGAATGTGGGATGATGTCCTTATTGAAATAAAAATTAGATTGGCAAAATTGTTATCTGTGGATCATTCTGAATTGGCAATTACCAGAAATACAACCGAAAGCCTACAGTTAGTACTTAATGGAATAAACATAGAAAAAAATTCAGAAATAGTAGGTGCGACTTCCGACTATCCTTATGCGGTAAATGGGTTGCAAAAATTAGCGAATAGATGCCAGGCACAATTTAATGAAATAGAGCTAACCCCGAATAAAGGAATTAACCATATCATTGATGCCTATAACCAATCAATTAATGCAAATACTTCATTGGTTTTTATAACGTCTATTACGCACCGCGAAGGTTATTTAATGCCAGTTAAAAAGATAGCCCAAATAGCAAAAGCACATGGAGCAACGGTAGTGGTAGATGCTGCTCACTCTATTGGCTTACATCAGCACAATGTTAAAGAATGGAATTGCGATTATTATTGTACAAGTTTACATAAATGGATGTCTGCACCGCATGGAACGGGATTGATATACGTTAATAAAAATTCGCTAGTAAAAATTAGCGGTAGAAGTGGTGCACCTTTGTTGAAGGAAGACGATATGTTGAAATTTGATTATTCTGGAACCCGACCTTTTTATACCGAAGTTGGAATTTTGTCTGCTTTGGATTATCTTGAGAAAATAGGATTGGAAAGGAAAAAAGAAAGACTGATATCTTTAAATAAATATTGGTCTGAATCGCTAAATGAAATTTCAGGAATCAATGTCGAGTCCATGGAAAATAAAATTGCAATCAATACTTTTAGGAGTACAAAAATGAATGCCTCAAAAATGGCTAATGAACTAAATAAAAAAAACATTCATGTTAAGACAGTGAAAGCTATTGGACGTCCAGGAGAAATTAGAATCAGTCCAAATATTTATCATGACTTTAATGATATGGATAGATTTATCAACACAGTAAAAAAACTGGTAAAATGATCCAATTTTTACTTAACAATAAACGCATAAATATTGTAATCTTGCTTGCCTATTATCTAGCAGTGGTATTGCCACATGAGCAGGTTGGATTGGCGATAAGCAAGTTGTTCAGACCGTTGGGAAGAGCAAATTATAACTTAGTAATTTTAATTGGGTCGCTGGGGTTATTGATTATTGTATTGGGGTTTCTCTATAGAAAAATATTGGCGCATACAGATAGCGTTATGTTGTTTGTTTATTTTGGAATTACCATTGGGTTGATGTCAATAGTGAATACAATCTTATTTGTTGTAAATATTGAATCAGTACATTATTTGCAATATGCAGTATTTGCAATACTTGCATTTCCTTTGATTGGCAACTATTATGCAACTTTGTTTTGGAGTACTGTAGCAGGCGCAATAGATGAAGCGTATCAATATTTTTATCTTTCCCCTGATCGCACTGATTACTATGATTTTAATGATGTAATTACAAATTTTCTTGGAGTGGCATTCGGATTGTTGATTTTGAAAACAATTAATATTTATGGTCGCAATAGTGGGAGAAAATTTTTAATGAAGTCAATCATTTATCCTTTATTAGTATTGATTTTTTTCTTTACAATATTATTAACTTCAAACTATTTAAGTATTTATCCAAGCACAGATACGCATAATCTAGTTAAAATTATGCCAGAAGGTTTTTGGTCTACAATTCCAAAATCTTCTGAATATCATGTGGTATTACCAATTGAAGGATTGTTGATTTTGATTGGATTATTTGCGTTGTATATACCCATCTTTAGTAAGCCAATAAAGTAAGATGAAACACACCCTTATTTCATCACCACTGCAGGGATTTACAGATTTTCGTTTTAGAAACACCTTTCAGCGATTTTTTGATGGAATAGATATTTTCTATGCACCATATATTCGGTTCAATGGGAAAATGGAAATCAAGCCAATTTATCAGAAAGATCTAGCCATAAAGAACAATCGTAATGCTAATGTGATTCCTCAAGTAATGACTTGTTGTGCAGATGAATTCATATTCGCAGTAAAGTATGTTTTATCGCTTGGTTATAAAGAACTAAACTGGAATCTCGGCTGTCCATATCCTATGGTAACCAATAAAGGTTTAGGCTCTGGATTAATTGCAAATCCAGAAAAAATTGATCAAATATTGGATCGCGTGCATAGCGAAACAAATATTGTTGTCTCTATGAAAATGAGAATGGGTTATGATCATCGAAATGAAATATTAAACGTATTTCCAGTGTTAGAAAAATATCCTATTAAAAGTATTGGGATACATGCGCGCATAGGAGCACAACTGTATAAAGGTGGTGTTGACTTAGAAGGGTTTCAACAATGTGTCGATAATTCGAGCCAAAAACTATATTATAATGGTGATATTACTTCTGTAGCTTTGTTCCAAGAATTATCAGAACGGTTTCCCTCCATCGATCACTGGATGTTGGGTCGTGGATTGATTGCAGATCCATTTTTACCAAGAATGATAAAGGATAAAACGTATGAATATCCAGAAAACAGGAAAGAGATATTTAGTAAATATATAGACACTTTATTTTCTGCTTTTGAACAAAAGCTAACTGGAGAAAAAGCAGTCATTAGGAAAATGCTTAGCTTCTGGGAGTATTTTGCAACTGCATTGCCTAACTCTCAAAAAGTAATCAAGAAAATCAAAAAAGCTAAAAATTACGAAGCATACGATCAAGCTGTTCGTGAGATACTACAACATTTTTAGATTAGGGTATAAATTGTAGGCGCATTTACCTCAATGAATGGTCAAGTTATGACGGAAATAGTTCTCTGAGAATAAATGGCTATTGTAACTGGTTTACATTCCTATTTTTAAGAAGTGATGTCATTTGCTGAATAGCAATTTGATTTAACTGGACGAGCCTCTCTGACTGGATAATTTTCTGTCGGATTAAAACCGCATTGATGCTTTCTAGATTTGACAATACAACCAATTGCTCAAGTGATGCATGATCTCTCATATTGCCGCTCTTGTCAGTGTTTTTCTGTCTCCATTCAGCAGCAGTTGTACCAAATAAGGCGACATTGAGCATATCAGCTTCTGTAGCATAGATAAAGGATATCTTTTGTTTTGAGACAATAGTTGGAATAATCGTTTCTTTGATTGCATCTGTATGTATCGAATAATTCACTTTGGCTAGTGTTCGCTGTAAGTTCCATTCGAGTGATTGCTGCGAATATTCTTCTTGCTTTAAACGCTGATATTCCTTGATTAACAAGAGTTGAAACTTGGCACTCAGCCACATTCCAAAATGAAATGCAATGTCTTTATGTGCATACGTACCTCCATATCGTCCAGTTTTGGCTTTTATTCCTATGGCATTGGTCGATTCTATCCAGTTTTTTACGGATAACACAAAACTATTACTCCCTGCTTCGTTTTTAATTATACCGAATTCGGTATAATTAAAATCCGGATTATATAAGAGCTCCCATTCGCCCAGATATTCGAGAGTACTTTTAAGACTCATCCATTTGAAAATAACCGCATCCTTATGCTGGCTTTTCGCCATGTCAGTAAGCGACAAAAAGTCGTCCAAAGTCTCAGCAGAAATCTTAATTTCTACACCACTAGACAGGGTTAATTTCTTTTGTTTCCTCATTATTTTTTTGAACTTATGCTATTGATTATTGTCTATATGTGAATGCTTAGCTTTAAATCTAGCCCAAAAGTTTATTTGCCTAAGCTTGTAAAAATTTACTAATAGACTTTTTTGAGTAGTCACTAAGTATTAATTCTCCGCTTTGATGTGCTCTTTTATCTAAAAGTTCATCCCAATGTTCTGTGCCTTCCCAAAATACTTTTTTAAGCCCTTTCAATGCAAGTGGATTATAACTACTTAATTTCTCAATCAGATGTAGTTCATATTCTTTAAGTTGATTGATGTTTTCAAATACCTCGTGGAAAAGACCCTTTTCTTTTGCCCATTGCGCAGTTTGCCATTCATCAGGGGTCAGAGACATTTTAGAAAAAGCACTCACACCTACTTTTCTTTCTACTGCTGGCCCAATGACAAATGGACCTATCCCGACAGCAAGCTCACTTAATCTGACACTAGACCACTTTGTAGCTAAGCAATAATCGGCAGCAGAAGCCAAACCTACACCACCACCAACAGCCTTGCCTTGAACAGAAATAATGACAATTTTTGATGATTTTCTTATGGCATTTATCACATTGGCGAATCCTAAAAAGAATTTTTTCCCATTTTCTATATTATCTATTGCAACCAATTCTGTAAAACTTGCACCAGCGCAGAAAGTCCTTTCTCCAGCACTTTTTATTGAAATAATAGATATATTGTTATTTTTTGAATGTGTATCTATTTCATTTTTAAGACTTAATAGTAATTCACTAGGTAGTGAATTATGGGCAGGATGGTAAAATTCTAGACTTGCAACCTTGTTTTTTATACTTGATTTTACATACGGTTCCATGATATATAGAGTTTTTGTAAGAATTTGTAGTGTTATTGAAAAAGATAGTTTGCAGTAAAAAAGTACAAATATTGTTATACTTGTCAAAATTTTAAGTAAATACTAGCAATGAAATTAATCAATGCTAGGTTTACCTAATTGCTAATTACCCCAAAATTGCAATTGTAACATGATTAACAAAGTTAAAAATCTTGCCCGTGAAAAATGGGCAAAGATGGAGTTTCTTAAGGAAACAAGATCAAAGGAGTATTATATCTCCAACAAAGGAAGGTTTAAATCTGTAGACAAGAAAAGAGGGTCGGAACGACTCATGAAAGACACGCCTACAGGAAAAGGCTATCCTAAAGTCAGTTTAAAATTAGATGGTGGTCATGAAAGCGTTTACATCCATAAGGCTGTAGCAGAAGCTTTTGTAAAACCAACTAAGCCTGATGCAATATTCATTATCCATATTAATTACGATAGGTCAGACAATAGAGCTGCCAATCTTAAATGGGTTAATGAAGCCAAGCAAAAGGATTATATCAAAAAAAGAAGTGTCCTCTACGACTATAAAAAGAGTTCGGGAGGTGGATACTTTAAACTTACAGCAGCAGAAGTTGCCTTGATTAAAAAAGCCCTTAATAGTGGTAAAACAAGGAAAAAAATGCTCGCAAAAAGATTTGGTGTAACCTCAACACAAATTAAGAGAATTGAAAGAGGAGAAAATTGGGCGCACGTAGAACCAGCTAAATAGTGTAGCTTTTATTTCTTTTTTGACAACCTCTTTAACATTTGGTTGTAATACAGCTTGATTTATTAATCATATTTGTCTTGCTGATCTAATTTCATTGCTTTGCGTAATGGAAATTATAATCCTTTACCTATCTTTCAAGTTATTATCAATAATGAATATTGTGGTAGATGTATGTCGTATTAACGTACAGCATACATTTACTTCTATTGGTTAAAAAATGTTATGCAAATAAAATTTAATGGAGCAACACGCTCAGTGACTGGAAGTGCACATCTAATTACGCTCGACGATGGATTCAGAATATTATTGGATTGTGGATTATTTCAAGGTGGTGATAAAGACATCTGGGAGATGAATAATAAATGGTTTTTTGAACCATCATCAGTAGACTGTGTCGTCCTTTCTCATGCGCATATTGATCATACAGGCAGACTACCAAAACTTGTTAAAGATGGTTTTTCTGGCAAGGTATATAGTACTCATGCTACTAGAAGTTTATGTGCCATTATGCTTATGGATTCTGCAAAAATCCAAGAATCTGATGCATTATATTACAATAGAAAACTCAGTAAAAAGAAGCGTAAAATTAAAGAAAAACATAGACAGCCACTTTATACAATGGATGATGTAAGTCCTACTTTGGCTAAATTTATCGCTCATCCATATGATAAATGGTTTAAAATTCATGAAAATGTAAAAGTTCAATACAGAGATGCTGGCCACATTCTTGGAAGTGCTTCTGTGATGTTAAAAATAAATGAAGGTGGGAAAGAAAAGATAATAGGGTTCACTGGAGATGTCGGAAGACCCAATAGACCAATTCTGAGAGATCCTCAAGAAATGTTGCCTTGTGATTATCTCATTTGTGAATCTACTTATGGAGATAAAAATCACGAATCTACTCCAGAACAATCAGCACATTTTCTCAAAATAATTAAGAAAACCTGCATAAAGAAAAAAGGAAAATTAATTATTCCTGCTTTTTCTGTTGGACGTACGCAAGAGATAGTATACATGCTTGATAAAATGGAAACTGCTGGAATATTGCCGAAGATTCCAATTTATGTAGATAGTCCTTTAGCAGTAAATGCTACAACGATTTTTGGTGAACATCCAGAATGTTACGATAGTAACCTAGCAGAATATATGTTGACTGATAGCAATCCATTTGGTTTTAGTGAGTTAAAGTACATTAGAGATGTAAATGAGTCTAAAGCATTAAATGGAAGTAATGAACCTTGTATTATAATCAGCTCTTCTGGTATGATGAATGCTGGACGAGTAAAGCATCACCTGAGAAACAATATCGAAAACCCAACAAGCACAATTCTTATTGTGGGATATTGTGCACCTTCTACACCTGGTGGAAAATTAAGGGCTGGTGCTCAAAAGTTGAGACTTTTTGGTGAAGATTACCAAGTGAAAGCCAATATAGAATTAATGGATTCTTTTTCGGCACATGCAGATCAATCAGAATTGCTGGACTTTATAAAAGTACACAAAAAGAAAATGAAAAAAATGTTTTTGGTGCATGGAGATTATGACACACAAAAAGCATTTAAATACAAACTTAGAGAACAAGGTTATAAGAAAATCGAAATTCCCGATATCGGATTTGAATATGATTTAAACTAATATTTTTCAAAATGAGAAAATTAAGTTTGCTTGTTGCAATGTGTATAGTCTACTTATTTGTGTCTTGTGTAAGCAAAGATTATTATGAAATAGAACTAGAAAATGATGGTTGGGAAATCGCAATTCCAATAGTTAATGCAAAGACTACAATCAATAGATTAGCTGGTAGTGCGAGAAACACTGACATAGTAATTGATGAAGAAGACAGAGTGACGATAATCTATCGCGGCAATGTAATAAATCAAGTATCACCTACCATTTTTCCACCTATCCCATATTTTGCAGATTTTCCAATTATAGATTCTGTAGCACCTCTAAATCTGCCCATAGATGGGGAGTTTTTACTTTCTAAAGCCATATTTAAACGCAGTAGGGCATTCTTCAATTTTAAATCAAGTAGAAAAGAAGACATTCAGATCAAAATGAGAATGCCAGAATTAAGTAAAGATGGACAAGCATTTGAATTTGATTATGTACTAAAATATGAAGGAGGAGACACCTCTTATTTGCAAACGCCTGTCATTCCTTTATTGGATTGGGTAGCGAATACTTCTGATAATACCATCTCATTTAATTATGAAGCGATTACCCCAGACGGCGAAAGAATAGTCCTAGATTATGCAGGAATGAATATCGATATTATTGAGTTTTCTTATGTGGAAGGATTTTTTGGCTACCGCGAATTTGAACTGCAAGGCAATGCTATCCCTATTGGAATTTTTAATAATTGGTTGAGTGGTGGATTTAGTTTTGATAAACCCAAAATCTCCTTGGCAATAGAAAATTCTTTTGGTTTTCCAGTTACAGCTGACTTAAACAGATTGGAAATATTGACACTGGAAGGCAATGTTTTGCCAATAGAAAGTGAAGTTTTAGATCAAGGAATCGAATTTAATTATCCAACTTTAGAGGAAGTAGGAGAAGTAGCTTTTAATAGCCTAATATTTGATACCAATAACTCAAATCTAGAAGAAATATTTAATGAAAAAGCCATTTCTGTAAATTATGATATCGCAGCGTATGCTAACCCCGTTTCTGTAGATACTGTGATCGGTTTTTTTAGTGATGAATCTTATTTTGATGTAAAAGCTCAAGTGGAAGTTCCATTGCATGCCCGGATTCAAGATTTAGTTTTGCAAGATTCTTTTGATATAGATTTTTCTCCTTTGGAAGATATTGATGAAGCAACGTTAAAGTTTGAAATAAAAAACGGATTGCCTGTACAAGTCGAACTATTGCCTCTTTTTGCTCAAGGGTTACAACAAGGTGTAGACTATCTCAATAATAATGAATGGATAAAAGTAGATGCGTTAGATAAAGAAAACCAACCAATAGAAAATCAAGCGTTACAAACTTTTGAGTTTGTAGTAGATGCTGATAATTGGAAAAACTTGTCTACCTCCGATCGTATTGTTTTCAAGATAAGGGTAAATACCATTGATAGTAATTCTGATGAATACATTTGGTTATACGATGAGCAAGGAATTGAGATAAAACTTGGAGCAATTGCTAAGACCAATTAAACTTTAATAATGCGATATTTTTTCTCAATTATACTGTTGTTTTTCACCACTTTTTTATTTGGACAAAAATCTAGCTCCTTTAGCGTCGATCAATTTATTGAACTAGATTCTAATCAGGTTTTTTGGATTGCACCAATGTCATTTAATATACACTATAGCAATAGTTACAGATTAAGTTCTGTTATAAGTACTAAGGATGGGAAACATGTTTTAGCATTAAATAAGCTGTCAGATAAAGCTACATCTTCCAATGAGTTATTTTCCAATTATTCTCTAGACTTAATGCATTTGGGTGCTAGATTCAATCGTTTTCGGGTCAATCTTGGGATGTCAGTTCGTGGAGAAATATATGCAAAAATGCCGCAGACAACAATACAACTCTTGTCAAATGGTAATGCCAATTTTTTAGATCAAGAAGTGGAATTTGGGATAGCTTCAGATTTTACTTCATGGAATGAATTTGCCATTGGATTGGGTTATGATTTTAAAAAGTTGAGTGCAACAGTTTCTTTCAAATTAGCAGATGGAATAGAGCAATTTGAGTCCAAAGGATCGGTAGGTGTTTATACTGATTCAGCTTTAGGATTTATAAATCTGGATAGAAATATTCAAGTCAGATCTACAGCATTATTTGATTACACTGATGTAGAAAATATCTTTTTTAATTATACAGCTCCATTACAAAACAGCATTACTTTTGAAAACATTGGATTCCTTGCAGATGTAAATTTGAGTTTTCGCGATGGCAATCATTTCGCTAGTTTGTCGGTTAAAGACTTGGGTTCTTTTAATTGGGAAAAAGAAAATCTAGTAAAGAGTTATCAATCTCTAGGTCAATATAAATTTGACGGAATAGATCTTTCTGAAAATTTAGGAAACGACTTGGATATTGAATTGATAGATACGCTAACTGTAATTTTAGGAATCGAAGAACTAAGTATTCAGCAGTATCAGTCGCGTGTTACCACTAAATTAAATGGATATTACCAATACCAATTTTCTGATGACTTTCTGCTTGGTTCGGATGTATTTATCGCTTTTCGGGAAGGGTTTATGTATTACAAGTTCCAAGGAATTGCCAGTGCAAAGTTAAACAATTGGTTAAGCCTGCAAGCCAGTTTTTCTATTGATAAATATTCTTTTGATAATTTGGGTATTGGATTTAATATTGATCTTCCTAAGTTTAAAGTCTTTTATCAAGCAGAAAACGTCCTTGGATTGTTTGATCCATATGGAACAAAATTAACTACGATAAACTCTGGGTTCTATTTTCAGTTTTAGTCGTAACAGAATATTAGTTATTTGACATTTCAAAAATCACATTATTGATATTTTGTCTTGTGTAGATGTAGTTCCAATCAGATGCTTTACCGTCTTTTTTGACTGTGATAAAGTACTGGCTATTATCATCCAAGGATAAGATCAGTTCACCATTTTTATCAGTTACATGTGACTCTAATTCTCCTGCTTGCGCAGCCATTGCTTCTATTAAATTAAAGTCTACATTTTCCGTTAATTGATGTAAAAAAGAAGCTGCTGAACTGCTGTTTAATTTGTACACATTTACAGTAACGTAGTCGATATTGGTATTGTCATTAACACTTGTTGTGCTAATTTTTATTTGTTTTTTATTACTATTATTGTTATGAATACTTTCTTTTAGCAGATCAAATTTAAAATAGTATATATCATCTTTACCCATACCACCATCTCGATTAGAACTTAGGTATCCACTCTGTCCGTCTTTATTTATAAATATTCCAAAATCATCTTTGATAGTATTGATAGGATAGGGAAGTCTTGAGATTTTTTCTATTGTTCCGAATGTATCTATTTGACAATAGTATACATCCATACCGTTACCATCTCCGATATCGGATGCAAAAAACAAATCGTTATCACCATAAAGAAATGGAAACCATTGATTTCCTGCGTTATTAATTTCTTCACCGAGATTTATTGGTCTTTTCCAAGAGCCGGATTCGTTTCTTTTAGAAAAATATAGATCCATTTTTCCGAATCCGTTTTCATTACTAGAAGAAAAAAGCATTAATTTTTCATCAGAAGAAAGTGTAGGGTGACAATAGTTGGCTTCATTGTCATTTATGTTTACTTTTTTGATGTTTCGCCATCTTCCTTTTTCGTATTTGGCTTCATAAAGCTGTAGTAGTAACCTAGCATATTTATCTACGATGATGTCGTCTTCATTTTGGTTGGCTCTGGTAAAATATATTTTATCATTTAAGATACACATCGGTCCTTCATGATATTTACTATTCAACTCTCTACTGAATGAGCGAGGTTGCGCAGTTGTACCAGCTGTGATATTGATTGATTTTATATCATAAAAGTTAGTATCCTTTCTGTTGAAAATATTGCCTCTCTCTTGCCTTGATAGATAAGTCAATGTCTCATTCCATAAGAATGGGCTAAATTCTTCTTTATCGGTATTTACAGCATCGAGATTTTCTATGATTGCATTCTCCCATAAGTGAGGATCGCTAAAATCTTGAGCAACAATAGTTGCAATATTAAAACTCAATAATATGACAAGAAATACCTTCAATTAATAATATCTAGGATTAATAATAATGTCTGCTTTACTTCTTTTTACAAATCTATAATTGGCAACCAATTCTACACTTCCATTTTCATATTGTGCCAATTTGGTAAAACTAAAATCGTAGGATAATCCAAAAAATATTTGATTGGAATATTGTAATCCTAGGATTAAATCCAATGACTCTATAGGTTGCTCTGAACTTCCTCCAGTACTATAGTTAATACCAGCATGATATTTTTCGTCAATAATTGACGTGAGGTTAAACTCAAACTTTATTGGTGTATCTTCTGGGATTTTGATCAATAATTGTGGACTTAGTTCTATTAAATAACTGACATTCCATTTGCCACCAGCCATAAAGTAAGTATGCCTTATCTCTGTTCCTTCTAGTGGTTCAGATTGGTCAAAATCTAAATCTGCTTTAGAAAAACGTGGTATGGATATGCCAGCATAAAAATGATCGCTGGTATAATAGAATCCGAGTCCAATATTGAAAATAATCTTACTGAATTTGAATGGACTAATCGTTGGGTCGTTATCCCAGCCATCTAATGGTTGTATAATGTCATCAGTAAAGTCTACTAAAAATTGTCTCCATGAAGTAGATAATCCTAAACTGAAAATTCCATTGTCTGTAGGTATTTTATAGGCATAAGAACCTTCAAATGTCGTTCTGCTATAAATGGCAATTTTGGATTGATTTAAATTTATGCCTATTCCTACTCTGTTGTTTAAAGCTGGAAAATTTGAGCTTACAGAAAACACCCTAGGTGCACCTTGCAGTCCTATCCATTGATTTCTATAAAGCATAGAAAGACTAGTATGGTTGTAATTACCAGCATAGGCAGCGTTAAGTCCCAATTTGTCATAAGCAAATTGAGTATATAGCAAGTCCTGTTGGCCGTACAGACCAATACTTACAAATAACAATAATATTAAAACCTTCCCTTTCAAGTACTAACTCAAATCTCTATAATTATAAATCCGTGAATCTTATTTTGACCGCCTAATTCCAAAACATAAAAGTATGCACCTACTGGTAATACTTTACCATCACGTGTTCCATCCCAATCGTTTTGGTAATCAGTATTAGAATATATTAAATCTCCCCATGAATTAAAAATTGTAAGAATGGAAGGTACTCCATTCATCGCATCTATACATGGAATTTGAAAAAAATCATTTTGACCATCACCATTTGGTGTCATCATATTGTAAGCAATGCAATTATCTGCATCTCCAATATTCAATGTTACTGCATTACTGCTACAGATATTTGGACAATTTATGTAACAAAGTTCGTATTCTATTAAAAATTGACCGATCATAATTTCTGGAATTTCTAATTCTATAATTCCATTATTTACGATTGCATTTATCCCATTACTGATTGAAGTAATAGTAATTGCTACCTCCTCAGAATAAAGGTCATTTTCTAATATATCTAATTCAATTATTCCCGATTCTTCAATATCAAATGTATCTGCTTCTGCAAAGATTTCTATTCCAGATTGGATCTTTAAGGTATCACTGGCATAATCAGTACAATTTTCTGTGCTACTAATTATGACTAATTCTCCTTCTCCTATATCAAATACATTGACATTGATCAAAGAAGAATTATTATTAACGATATCTAGGATTTCTCCATTATTGATTATGGTAAAATTACTAACTACATTAGGAGAATTTATACTTATTGCTTGTTGTCCTAATTCACAAAACAAAATTCCTTCACTATCAAAGTTGGTAAATTCCGTAGGAATGGTTTCTCTTTCGATGAATAGTGGTGTTCTGTCAATTGACTCGCAACCATTTATTACTGTTGCTACATTAAAAGTGATGTTTTCTCCAGTATAATTATCTAGATTTATTTCATTGAATATACCGTCTACAGTTGTGGCAACTATATTGTTGTCTATGTCGTATAAAATTAATTCCTCTGCAGATTGTAATCCGCCAATATCCAATGAAATGTTCCCCATGAAATCCTCACAGACACTAAAGTTATTATTGTCCAGTTGTATCGCATTAGGCAATGTAATTACATCTAAATTAAACGCTGGAGAAATTCCAGAAAGACACCCGTTTACTTCTAGTTGCACTGTGTAGATTCCATTATCAACACTTGATGTATTTTCAATGATTAGTGAATCTGCAATGATTTCTATTCCAGCAGGATTGGTCCATGTGTATATTGAATTTTCAACAAATGGTTGTGGCGTAAGGACTACAGAGTTAGCAGTACAGATTTCATTGGGTCCTGATATAATAGGAGTGGTTATTTGGTCAGCAACATCGAGTAATACATTTTCTGAAGGTAAAGAGCTGCAACCATTAATCTCTAATATTACCGAATATGCTCCTTGATCATTTAAGTCAATATTGTTAATCTCAAATATGGGATCTGAAGTTGTAAATTGTCCCAAAGGAGTTGTCCATAGGTATAGTTCAATATTCTCTGCATTGCTTTCAGCAGTGATACTTGCATTGGTGCCAATACAGTTTTGAGTAGTAGTGGATAGTATTGCTGGTTCAGGAATAATTTGCGGACTAACCACAGTTGTAAACGGAGTAGACGCACAATTTTCATTTGCAATTATCAAAGTGTAAGTTCCACTGTTTTGGATTCCTTTATAAACGAGGGTTGGATTGGGTTCTTCTGAACTAAAATTATTTGGTCCACTCCAACTATATGTATAACTCCCCTGTGGAAATACTGATGGAGTAAAACTAATTGATTCATCAATATTTATACAATCTGGAGCTGAGTTAGAAAGTGCGGTTATTTCAGGGACAGCCTCAACGATGACTTCTGTGGTGCCTTCATCATTGCACCCACTAGATGTCATGACGGATACGGTGTATACGCCAGCGATGGCCTCTACTGTTACTATCCTACCTTCATAAACAACATTGTTTGGAGAAGTCCAGGTATATATGGCATCAGGTAAAAATGTTGCAGATAAAGTAACCTCGCTTCCTTCACATGCTGGTCCGTTGTTAGCTGTTCCGATCATTAGATTTGTTTCCACTTGGACTTGGAAATCATTTGATGGATCACTAAAACATAAGTCTTCTTCTATGATTACAGACCATAAACCAGATAGGTTGCTATTGGCATTTGCAATGATTAGTGAATTTTCATTTGTGTTAGAAAATATTTGGTTGTTTAGATACCAAGAATACCTGTCGGCATTTGGGATGTTACTTACAGTCAATACGATTTCTGTTCCTTCGCAATAGATATTATTACCAGAAATTATTGGTTGTTGTGGGACAGGTGTTACAGTTACATTTGTTGTAGCAGGAAAAGATGTGCATCCTCGATCTGTCGCAACGAATTCGTAAATTCCTTGGTTTGATGCACTTGCGTTTTCTATACTTTCTGGGATAAATCCTGATGTTGAGTATCCATTAGGACCATTCCATTCGTATTCTAGTTCTGCTTGAAAATTTAATCCAGAGAGATTTATAGTTTCTCCTTCGCAGATGGTTACAAATGCATTTTCAACTGTTGCTGTCGGGAATGGTATTGTTTCTACATTAAATGTATTTGAAGGATTGGATTGGCAACTTGGGCCTTTTACAATTACATAATAAAAATGATCTCCTAATGAAGGGTTGACTTCGAGACTTGGTCCTGTGGTTTCATCTACTAAAATTCCTACTGGAGAAATTCCTTCATACCAAAGATAAGTAACATCATCAGAAAAGCTATTGGAATTAAGAATCACCGTTTCGCCTTCGCATATTAGGTTTGCGTTACCGGTGATTTCAGGACTGTCAAGGCCTTGGATTAAGATGCTAGTTGTTCCATCAAAAACACAACCTTGTGGGTTTGTAATTTGTAAATTATATACTCCAGAATACTCTGTTCCCGCATTTGGAATAATTGGATTTTCATCAGAGGAAACGAATCCTGCAGGACCCGTCCATAAAAAGTCTAGATCTAAAATGCTATCATCATAATCTACGTTACTAAATAAAAATACATCATCTCCACCGCATAATGAAGAGGAAAAACTAGGTTTTATTTCTTCTAAAGAAACGGTCAATGTGGAAACACAGGTAGAGAAATTATTTGAACTATCTTCAGCAAAGATTCTATACATTGCTTGAGATTGTGTAGCTAAAAGACAATTAATTTCTGGTCCTTCTAATATTAAATTTAATGTAGTATCGCAATTGTCTACAACTTCTGACAAGAAGTCTTCTGCTGTAGGAATTATAGCATCATCTGGAACAATAGGGAGTACTAAGTTTAGGTTTTGGCATACTGGCTGTGGAGCGATATTGTCTATGACCCTAATGTTATAAGAACAGGTAGCACTTGTTTCTTCTGTCTGGCCGATACTGATGCCAACCTCATAAGATCCTCTTTCTAGTAAAATAGAGTCTTGATTTAGAAAAGGAATTTCTTCAGTTGTGTTGACATTTATAACAGTATATTTTGGAGCTATTTCTACATATGCAATACTTAGTTTTAAGTAACTGTTTTGCCCGTTAGTACAAGGGAGGATTCCTTCTTGGCTATTGTCAGAAGGACTCAGTCGGAATCTTATTTGACCATCTGTATTCCATTGTTTTAATAAGTCAATGTCTATTGGTATTTCTTGAGTGATAATAGTATCACATGAATTTTCTTGCCTCGTTGTTATTCCAATAATGTTACCAGATTCATCATTGATATTAAATGTTGCATTAGGATTTTTAGTATCTGCAAGCATTTCAATAATCAATGCAGGATTAACTGCGTTGTTTGGAATTTCAATATTAGTAAAATTGAAATTAATATTAACAGGTACAAGTATTCCGTTATTTTCTATGAATTGTAAACTGCCATCATCTTCAGGAAGCGTGGTTTGAAATGTAAATGAATTACCACAATCTTCTATTAAATTGAT
>JAHDBF010000001.1:0-49704 GCA_020630525.1 Saprospiraceae bacterium | reverse complement strand
CAGGAAGCGTGGTTTGAAATGTAAATGAATTACCACAATCTTCTATTAAATTGATGCTAGGGATTAGTTCTGTGATTATGTCACATGAAGAAGCGTCTATTTCTAGGGTTATGTCATCAGGGCATGCAATCTGTGGAATGCCTTGATCCTCAATAACTATATTTTGAAGGCAAGAATCTACATTTCCAGCACAGTCATAGACATAATAATTAATGGTATGATTGCCTACATTTAGTTTTAGGTCTGATTGTTCACTTATAGATTGTAAGTTTCCATTATTGATTTTAAAAAAAGTGCTTGTTGATAAGGAAGTGGATGTCAATACATTAAAAGAAATACTCCCTTGTGGCAATCCTGGACAATTAGATTCAGATAATGGAGGTAAACTTAGATTAAATGAAAAACCATTACCATTGATATAATCAAAAACCAAATTTACATCTAAGGGTATAGATATTACATTGGTAGAACAGTTGGTATTTATTATTTCATTAAATAATTCATTACCAGAATCATCTGTTAAGTTGACTAAAAAATCTTCTTCTGTTGTATTGTTTAAGTTGAAAAAAGTTAGCTCTAGTGAGAAGCTTTCAATCTCATTTATACTTTGTTGATTTTCTATTTTCCATGAATAATTATGTACAAGTGGCTCTTCAGAATAAGGCAATTCCTTTAATTCATAAAACAAATATGGTAATTCTACTTGTTGACATTCATCTTCAAAAGTTAGTTGAGTAATTGAAATAAGGGTGTCACATTTGCTGTCTGGCAACATAATTTCAATGTCGTCTGGACAATTGGTAATCATTGGGGATGAACTGTCACTGATCTGAATGCTGCTAGTGTATGTCGTATCATTTTGACAAAAATCACTGACAATTATATTTGTTTGATCACTGAAAAGTATGCCTTGATTATTTATATCACAAGTTATACTCGGGATAAATTGCAACCTTGCTATCGTGTTTGAATCAAGCAATGAATTGCCAAAGGTTATTTTAGTATCCGAGCAGTCATCGATTGTATTTAAGTCTTGTATAGCATCAATATAATTTATCAATTCTTCTTGAAAATTAGATTGTTCTCCACAAGAGAGTATCAATGGTTCTGGTTCTGATGCTAATAATGGATGCGCATTGTCTATGAAGGTAATTTTTTGAAAAAACTGAGTTTCATTACCACATATATCTCTAAAAACCCATTCTCTTTGGATTGCGCTTTCACAATTGGATTCTCCAAGTGCACTGTCTTTAAATTCGTTTGTAATTATATGGCTGCAATCCACAAGCGAATCGATAAATAAAGCAATATCTGTATCGTCGGCAGTACACGATATTGCTAGAGAATCTAATGCAAATACCATTGGTCCTACTGTATCCACCACTGTGATAATCTGTGTGCTTAGATTGGTGTTACTACATGCATCCTTGTATTCAAATTCCCGTGTAATTTGATAGTTGTAATGACTACATAAGGTACTGTCTAAATTTTGCGTGGTTTCTTCAAACAATAATACTTTTACAGAATCATCGCAATTGTCAAAAAATATTGGGAATAACGTATCTATTTTTTCTGTACAAAGGATAGTAGTATCTCCAAATTCTCCAACAATTTCAGGGGGAAAATTATCTTGAACTCGGAATGTCGCAGTAGTAACGTTAGAGTTGCCACATTCGTCTGCAACAAAAAATGAAACGTTTAGAAAATATTCGCATTCTTCAAAGTTGATTTCTATATTAGTCGCTGTTCCAGCTTCGACGGTTCCACTATTGCCATTATTATCACCCCAGATATAATGGGTCCATCTTACATTAGAACATAAGTCACTTGCAACGGCATTTCCATTGTTGTCTAACCAAGTGTATAACGTATCTATCAAACTAGAAGAACAATCAAAAGCGACAGATTCTGCAAATACCTCAAAGTTTGGTCTGGCTAAATCTACAATATTAAATCTTGCAAAACTCGTATCACTGACATTCCCACAATCGTCAATAGCATAAAATCCTATAGGAATTGAAGCAGTCTGCGCACAAAGTGTATCTGACGAACTAGCAACTTCTAAGTCAATGTCTGTATCACCAAAAGTATTGAAATAGGTTACTTCTCCAGCATCTTCCACTTCAAAATTGGCATTATTGTTCAACCAATCGTTAAAAGAATTGCTGTAGGGTACACCGCATGGAAACTCTAAATCTGTTGCAGGAGTTACAATGGTAGGAGGATCTGGATCATCACTACTTAAGCCAAATAATGAAATTTGGGAACTAAAGATTATAAATATTATTAGTTTCAAGTTGTGCATTTCCTAAATATACAGTATGTGTTGCAATTTGAAAATTATTGTAAAAAATGGTTTTGATAAGATGTAAAATAAGTCAAAACTTCGACTAAAATAGACACCTACTTAATAAGAATACAATAACTATTATGATTAACGTTTAAGAATGAATTTTGAGGCGTTTTAAACCCTTCTTCTTTAAAAGCAGTTCTCTAATTGTCGCATATTATTCCCCAAAAGAAGGAATACAAATTTGTAAAAATTACTTTGTGTTTATTCTTTTGACAAATTTGCAATCAAATCTTCCCCTTTTGCCCATCGACTAAGAATTGTCTCTTTTCCTAGTAAACCCATTACTTCAAATATATCAGGACCTTTTAGTGTTCCACTAATGAATATTCTTAATATGGGTAAAATGGCACCAAAACTTAATTCGTTTTCAGAAATATAGTTTTTGATTTTTGTAGATAAATTTGTTGCATTGAATTCAGTGCAATCAGCAATAATATTTTTGATGTTGTCAAGGTGATTTTGATTTTCAGACTTATATTTCTTCTTTAATGTTTTTATGTCATAATCAGTAGGATCTGTAAGAAAGTATTGACCATCAGTGATTATTTGATCATAGAATTGTGCTCTTTCTTTCATTAAATCAATCATACCAACCATGAAATCATCCGAATGATTAGCTATAGAATTCGACATTTTTCCGGATCGTAATGCAGCTAATATTTCATTATTATCTGCTTTTATCAAGTATTGTTGATTATACCAAAGTGCCTTTTCAAAATCGAATCTTGCACCAGATTTAACGATTCGTTCTAGAGAAAAAGCTTGGATGAGCTCGTCCATCGTGTACATCTCTTTGTCATCTTCAGTAGACCAACCAAGAAAAGCCAAAAAGTTAATCACTGCCTTTGGATCAAAACCTCTTTCTCGGAATCCTTCGAAGACTTCTTCTCCTCCATTCCATTCTAATGGGAATACTGGAAATCCAAATTTAGCCCCATGACGCTTTGATAATTTGCCTTTTCCTGTAGGATTTAATAACAATGGTAGGTGAGAAAATTCTGGAGCTTCCCATCCAAAATATTTATACATGATTACATGATGTGCTGTACTCGACAACCACTCTTCTCCTCTAATAACATGACTGATTTCCATCAGATGATCGTCAATAATATTGGCAAGATGATAAGTCGGCATACCATCATTTTTGAGAATAACTTTATCGTCTAACAAATTTGAATCAAAAGAAACTTCTCCTCTTACTTTATCAGTAAAAGTTATGGTTTCATCAACAGGTATTTTTAGTCTGATGGTAACATTTTCGCCTTTTTCTATCAATGCTTTTGTTTCCTCTGGGCTGAGTGTAAGACTGTTTCTCATTTCAGCTCTAGTCGCGTGATTGTACTTATATCCTTGATTGCCTTTCTCTTCTTCAGACTTTCTTTTTTGTTCCAATTCTTCTCCAGTATCAAATGCGTAATAAGCAAATCCTTTTTCTACCAATGCTAGGGCATATTTTCCGTAAATATCTTTTCGTTCAGATTGTCTATAAGGACCATAATTGCCACCGATTCCTGGTCCTTCATCGAGTTTTAATCCAAACCAGTTTAATGCTTCGATGATGTATTCCTCTGCTTTAGGAACATACCTTTTTTGGTCAGTATCTTCTATTCTTAAAATGAAAGTACCATTCATTTTATTGGCAAATAAATAATTGTATAATGCTGTTCTAACGCCTCCAATATGAAGCGGCCCAGTTGGGCTAGGTGCAAATCTAACTCTGACTTTTTTATCCATTTTTATTTTTTGTTGCTATCGAGTAGCATCTTTATTACCAAATATGCGTTTAAATATTAATTGTTTTAATGACAATCAAAATAAGTTTGTAATCTCATGTATTTAGCCAGAACACCTGACTTTATTAAAAAGGCATTTCCCGATTTTACCTGGAATGTAGATACCAGTAAAAAAGAAATATTCTTGACCTTCGATGATGGTCCTACACCTGACGTTACAGAATTCGTATTACAAACGCTGCAAAAGTACAAAGCCAAAGCAACATTTTTTTGTCTAGGAAAAAATATTGAATTATACCCAGAGATTTATGCGAAAGTGTTGGCTGATAAACACAGTATTGGTAGTCATACCTACGATCATCCTTCCGGATGGACGACAGACAACAGCGCATATTTTAAAAATATAGAAACAGGCGTTAACCTTACCAATTCTCAATTATTTAGGCCGCCTTATGGGAGAATTAAAATGAGTCAGGCGAAGGAATTGAAAGATCATTTACAGATTGTGATGTGGGATGTATTGAGTGGCGATTTTGATGAACAAATTTCAGTGGAGAAATGCTATCAGAATGTTGTAAAACATACTAAAAGTGGTTCTATTGTAGTATTTCATGACAGTATTAAGGCAAAATCTAAATTGTATGTTGTATTGCCAAAGATTTTAGAATACTTTGATGATTTAGGGTATCAATTTAAGGGAATGTAATAAATTGATTTTATGCTTATTGGAAACTTTAAAGCTTAGAGTTAGTGTTATAAATGACGATGAACGACCAGAATAATTCTAATATCACCAGTGTATTCCAGCATTTATCCAAATACCTTCTAAAAGTTGGTGTCCAACTGAGTTATACTATCCTTCTTTTGTTTTATGCATATCTTAGAAAAGATACGCCTAAATGGGCAAAAAATATCATTATTGGAGCGTTGGCTTATTTTGTTGCACCCATTGATGGCATTCCAGATTTATCTCCTTTTATAGGATTTACGGATGATTTAGGAGTTATGATGTATGGATTAGTAGCTATTGCTTGTTATGTCAATGATGAAGTCAGGTTAAAAGCCCGTGCCAAGTTAGCCACTTTGTTTGATGATATTAATGAAGAAGAATTGGCTTATATTGATGCAAAAATTTAGGAGCGCTTTGTTTAACGACTTAGAGTTCTTCTAAATAGTCCTTAATATCATCTTTTGAAATTTCTAAATCTTCAATATCTGAATTGAAGAAAAACCACCAGAATACTCCTCCTGTCATTAAGGCGAAAATAAAATATTTTAAAGAGCTCGAAAATCCGAAACTACCTAAAAATATTTCTTTAGATAAAACCATGATTATTGGGAATATAAGAACGTACATCAGCCTAATGGCTTTTGTTCTAGTATATTTGATGTCAATCCCTGTAAATAAATATTGAAGTTTTGACCTCAAGTAGGTAGACTCATCTACAGACTTAAATGATTCATAATTTGCTGCTGCTGCATTATCTCGGATAGAGGTTTGCATTTGAATACGGAATACAATCATTAATAATAACAATAATATCAACCCAATAATTGTAATACCAACTAAACCAAATTTTATAAAATGAATACTTGCTGTTATTAGAAGTAAAACAACTAAAAAACCAAGTGTATATAGGCTATTTTGAGCGTGATTGTCATTTTTAAGCAATGCCAAAAGGTGTTCTGACTTTTCACTGATGAATTGTATTCTTTTACTCATGATATGAATTGTGCTGAAAAATTAGGAATTCAAAAGTTGAATTTTGACTTCGATTTCAAAGATATAATAAAAATGTGCAATATGAAGCAAGAATTATTGGACAAAAAAAGGCAGCATCAATGATACTGCCTTTAAATTTATAGTTGGTTGCTAATTTATTATTTACACTCCTTGTACCAATAATGATACTTCATTATTTATTACTTCAATGAATCCTCGTGAAATATCAAATTTTTCAGTTTCATTATTGTCAGTAATAATTCTGATAACGCCTTCACCCAAAGCAGATACAATAGGTGCGTGACCATTTAATATTTCAAACTGACCATTAATTCCTGGTACTTTTACAGATACAATATTGCCGCTGTAAATTTCTTTTTCTGGAGTAAGTACTGTACAATTCATATTAATTATGCTTCTGCTTCAGCTAATAATTTCTTTCCTTTTTCGATAGCATCTTCTATAGTTCCTACTAAGTTAAATGCTGCTTCTGGATATTCATCAACCTCACCATCCATAATCATATTAAATCCTTTGATGGTATCTTCTATAGGAACTAATACTCCTGCAAGTCCAGTAAATTGTTCTGCAACATGGAATGGTTGAGATAAGAATCTCTGTACTCTTCTCGCTCTAGAAACAGCTAATTTGTCTTCCTCAGACAATTCTTCCATACCTAAGATCGCAATAATATCTTGTAATTCTTTATATCTCTGTAGTAAACTGATTACTCTTTGTGCAGTATTATAATGCAAATCACCAATCACAGCTGGATCAAGAATTCTAGATGTAGAATCCAATGGATCAATAGCAGGATAAATACCTAAAGAAGCTAATTTTCTACTCAATACCGTCGTTGCATCCAAGTGCGCAAATGTGGTTGCTGGTGCTGGATCGGTAAGGTCATCCGCTGGTACATATACCGCTTGTACAGAAGTAATAGATCCTCGCTTAGTTGAGGTAATTCTTTCTTGCATCACACCCATTTCAGTTGCCAATGTTGGTTGGTAACCTACGGCTGATGGCATCCTCCCTAGAAGTGCTGATACCTCAGAACCTGCTTGCGTAAATCTAAAGATATTGTCTATAAAAAATAAGATATCTTTTCCTCCTGAAGGATCATTTAAATCTCCATCTCTGTAGTATTCTGCCATCGTAAGACCAGAAAGTGCTACTCTTGCTCTTGCTCCAGGAGGCTCATTCATCTGACCAAATACTAATGTCGCTTTTGATTGCTCAAGTGCCTTTTTATCTACTTTTGATAAATCCCATCCTCCTTCTTCCATTGAGTGAAGAAACTCTTCTCCATATTGGATTACATTGGATTCCAAGAATTCTCTTAATAAATCGTTTCCTTCTCTTGTTCTTTCTCCTACACCTGCGAAAACAGAGATACCTTCATATGCTTTGGCAATATTGTTTACCAATTCCATAATAAGTACTGTTTTCCCTACTCCTGCACCTCCAAAAAGACCAATCTTTCCACCTTTAGAATATGGCTCAATAAGGTCAATAACTTTAATTCCTGTAAAAAGAACTTCACTTTCAGTAGAAAGCTGCTCATATGATGGTGGCTTTCTATGGATAGGGTACGCGTTTTCGTCAATTTTTACCTCTCCGATTCCATCAACGGCTTCTCCAACTACATTGAATAGTCTTCCTTTGATCTGATCTCCAGTAGGCATTGATATTTGTCTTCCTTTATCAGTAACATCCATTCCTCTAGTTAATCCTTCTGTCGAATCCATAGATACCGAACGAATACTGTTTTCTCCTAGGTGTTGCTGTACTTCTAAAATCAATTTTTCACCATTATCTTTAACAACCTCTAATGCATTATAAATTTCTGGAAGAACACTACCTTCATCAGAAAAACTAACGTCCACAACTGGACCGATTACTTGTTTTATTTTACCAATATTAGCCATCAATTATAAATTAAGATTTAATTCGTCTTTAAAATTTTGTGCAAAGATAATTTTTTGCAAGAATATATGCCTGCTGAAACACCTTATTTTATTGGGAATTTTATCCTTCGGAAAATATTGCTTTTAGGGTAATGATAATTTTTATATCCTAACATAATTCAATATGAAATTTCAATTTATGTCAATAATGTATAATATTATAAGTTATTGCTGATTTTTATAAATTGTGTAAAATTGACTTTTAAGTAAATATTTAGAGATTTTGCTGGAGTTTACCAAAATAAAAAATTAGAAAATCAATTCTTCAACATATAATAGTTTTTTGTAATGTTTTCTATAGCTTTGAGCCAATTAAGTGTAAATTTGATCATATAAAACCACCCATGTCATGAAAGCATATTTAGATTTATTGTCTCATATTCTTGAAAATGGCGTTGAAAAATCCGACAGAACTGGAACTGGAACTTTAAGCTGTTTTGGATATCAAATGCGTTTTGATCTGTCAGAAGGATTCCCTCTTTTGACTACAAAAAAACTACACCTAAAATCAATTATTCATGAATTGATTTGGTTCTTAAATGGAGATACCAATGTTAATTACCTCAAAGAAAATGGCGTAAAAATTTGGAATGCCTGGGCGGACGATAATGGTGATTTAGGTCCCGTCTATGGAAAGCAATGGAGATCATGGCAGACGCCAAATGGAGAATCCATAGACCAAATCTCACAATTAATACAAACGATTAAAACCAATCCAGATTCCAGAAGAATGATCGTTAATGCATGGAATGTTGGAGAACTCCATGATATGGCATTAACACCATGCCATTGTTTGTTTCAGTTTTATGTAGCTGATGGCAAACTTTCTTGTCAATTGTATCAAAGATCAGCTGACACATTCTTAGGCGTACCGTTTAATATTGCCTCTTATGCATTATTAACTATGATGATTGCACAGGTTTGTAATCTTGATGTTGGGGAGTTTATCCATAGCTTCGGAGATGTTCACCTCTATTTGAATCACCTAGATCAGGCTAAACTTCAATTAACAAGAAAACCAAAACCACTTCCTCGAATGATTATTAATAAAGAAGTGGATGATATTTTCTCTTTTAAGATCGGAGATTTCAAACTTTTAGATTATGATCCTGATCCACATATTAAAGCAACAGTTTCAGTCTAGTAAATATCAATAAGCTTGATTTCAAGTATGATTTTTGTCAAATAAATGTAAATATTCATTTGTTGAATATTTCTTTCTTATTAATACACAATAATTGTCTAAAATTAATCTAATTTCGGGTCGTGGTGTATATCACAAACAAAACGACATACAAGTAAAACCAATTCTCTATTTAGACTTAATCTAAATAATATTTATTGAAATGTATTAATTGTGATTAATGCTACTGAATTTTATTTTTGTGTCGATTTAAGTAGCCTCTTAACATTTTGTTAATGCTTTCGAAATAATAAATATTTGGACAAGAATGATAAACAGTAGATTGTTCTTTAAACTATCATTTCTTATTCTTTTTTCTATACCGCTTTTGCTGACGGCAGAACCAACTGTCGATGTCGGTAAAACTGTATTTAAAAACTATTGTGCTTCATGTCACGCAAAGGATATGAAGTCAAAGTTAACTGGGCCTGCTTTAGGAGGCGTAGAAGAGAGATGGGCAGATTATCCTAGACAAGATTTATACGATTGGATCAGGAATTCACAAAAAATGATTCAGGCTGGGCATCCTAAAGCAGTAGAGCTTTGGAATGAGTGGAAGCCTACAGTTATGACAGCTTGGCCAAATCTTACAGATGAGGAGATTGAGTCTGTAATGTTATATATTGATGCCCAAGCTAATAAAGTTCCTGAGACATTATCAGTTGCTTCTGGAGGAGGTGATGTAGATTCAACTGAAAATGGTTTTGGAAACTGGATTTACTGGGTTTTACTTGGTATACTTGGATTCTTGGCTTTAATATTGACAAGAATCGTTGGAAACCTTAACCACATTGCTACTGTAAAAGAAGGTGGGTTTGCAGAAAGAAAAACTTTAGTAGAAACATTGACAAGCAAGTCAGTTGTTTCATTCTTGATATTTGCTGCTGTTATTCTTGGTGGATATTTGACTGTTACAAAAGCAGTTAATTTAGGTAGACAACAAGCATATGCTCCAGAGCAACCAATTAAATTCTCACACGAAACGCATGCAGGATTACATAAAATAGATTGTCAATACTGTCACGATGGTGCAAGAAGGTCAAAACACGCTGTTATTCCAGCAACCAATACTTGCATGAATTGCCACAAAGCCATAAAAGTAGGTTCAGAATATGGAACTGCAGAATTAACTAAAATATATGCTTCTATAGGTTACGATCCAAGTACTGATAAATACATAGAAGATTATGAATCTTTATCTCAAGATGAAGTAGAATCTATATATACTAAGTGGATTGGAGACAATATCAAAGCAGAAAAAGGAATTGATTCTCTCGATCAGACTGGTCTAGAAATGGTACAAGAGCAATGGACAGACTTGGTTTCTTCTCTTACAAACGAGCAGAAAAAGAAAGTACAAGGTCCTATAGAATGGGAAAGAATCCATAATTTACCAGATCATGTTTATTTTAATCATTCGCAACACGTTACTGTGGGTAAGGTAGAATGTGAAGCATGTCACGGTAAAGTAGAGGAAATGGCTGTCGTAGAACAACACGCGCCACTATCAATGGGATGGTGTATCAATTGCCACAGACAGACTGAAGTACAGTTTGAAGGCAATGAATACTATGATAGTTACGAGAATTACCATGAGCAACTGGCTAATGGAGATAGAGATAAAGTAACCGTGGAAGACATAGGAGGATTAGAGTGTCAAAAATGTCATTATTAAGAATCAGATTGAAAAACCGTAATCATTACATTTAAATGAGTAATAATAATATTTGGGTAGGGAAACAGGATCTGGTGCAGGAAGAAAACTTCATGAAAGAAGTTCAAAATGAAATGCATTCCGTTTCAATGGAACAAGTAGAAGAAGCAGCTGAAGGCATCCAAGCTAACAGACGTGACTTCCTAAAGTTTCTAGGTTTTGGCATTGGTGCTGCTACTGTTGCAGCCTGTGATACTCCAGTAAAAAGAGCAATACCTTATGTAGTAAAACCAGACGCAATCGTTCCAGGTGTAGCTACTTACTATGCATCTAGCTACGTAAATGGTGGCGATTTTTGTCCTATTCTTGTGAAAACAAGAGAAGGTCGTCCTATAAAAATTGAAGGTAACGACTTGTCAGCAATGACTAAAGGTGGAACTTCTGCACGTGCGCAAGCTAGCGTACTTACTTTATACGACACGAATAGATATAAAAAACCTATGATGAAGTCTGCAGACGGCATGACATCTTCTTCATGGGCAGATTTTGATAAAGCAATTAAGTCAAAATTATCAAGTGGAAACATCTGTTTGGTAACCAATACAATATTAAGTCCAACTGCAAAAAAAGTAATTGCAGAATTTAAGGCTAAATATCCTTCTACAAAAGTAGTTACTTATGATTCTGTGTCTTCAGCAGCATTGTTGAACGCAAATGAATCATGTTTTGGTGCTAAAGTGATTCCAAATTATAGATTTGATAAAGCTGATTTAATCGTAAGCTTCGGCGCAGATTTTCTTGGAACTTGGATTTCTCCAGTAGAATATGCCCGTCAATATGCAACTAAGCGTAAAATAGATAATGTTTCTAATCCTACAATGTCAAGACATATTCAGGTAGAAAGCCACATGTCTATGACCGGATCAAATGCAGATAATAGAATATTGGTAAAACCTTCAGAACAAGGTGTTGCAATAGCTTATTTAGCAAGTAAAATTGTTGGTGGTTCTGCACCTAAAGTAAACGCCAAAGCAGCCAAAGCTTTAGATAATGTGGCTACACAACTTAAAGCAAATAGAGGAAAATCATTAGTAGTATCTAACTCTAACAACGTTTCAGAACAGATATTAATTAATGCAATAAATAATGAATTAGGAAATATTGGATCAACAGTAGATTTAGCTTCTGCTTCTATGCAAAGACAAGGAGATGAAGCTGGATTGGAAGGTTTAATCAATGATCTTAAAAATGGCTCAGTAAAAACGGTAATCTTTAACGATTGCAATCCAGTATTCGAATACCATAACGGAGCTGCCTTAAAAGCAGCAATGGGATCAGCTTATAAAATAGGTTTAGCTTATAACCCTAATGAGACAATCTCTAGTTGTGATGCTATCGCACCAATTAACCATACGCTTGAAAGTTGGGGTGATGCAGAACCGAAAAAAGGAAGTATCAGTATGATACAACCAGCAATCAGTCCATTATTCGACACGCGTCAAATGGAATTGTCATTATTAACTTGGGCAGATTCACCAAATGTCAATAATAATGCTGATCAGCCTTACTTCGAATACTTGAAAAAGAATTATCAGTCAGGTGCTGGCGACCAATCAGGATTTATTTCTTCTCAATCTTATTGGGAAAAATTATTGAGAGATGGCGTTGCAAATGGTAAAGGAAGTAGTTCCGTATCTGCATTCTCTGGAAATGTTTCTGCTGCTTTTGCAGGCGTAACAAAACCTTCAAACTCAGAATTAGAAATTTCATTTTACGAAAAAGTAAGTATAGGAAATGGGACTTTGGCAAATAATCCTTGGTTACAAGAAATGCCAGATCCTGTTGATAGAACGTCTTGGGGAAATTACCTAGCAGTACCAGTAGGTTTTGATGGTGTTAAAAGATTCTTCGGAATGACAGAATCTATGAACCTCCAAGATGGAGATTTAGTAAACCTTACCATTGGTGATAAAACGGTTCAAGTTCCTGTTATTCAGCAGTTTGGTCAGATGCCAGGTACTGTTGCTATCGCATTAGGATACGGACGTGAAATGTCTGGTGCTTGTGCAAATGGCGTTGGCGTAAATGTAAACGATTGCCTTACTTCAAATGGTGGATACACGCAGTATTTTAATACAAATGTAAGTGTGTCTAATAAAGTAGGCAAAGAAGATGCTTTTTCTTGTGTGCAATACCACCACACTTATGGTGTAACAGATGAAGATAAAGATGGAAAGCAATTTAATGCTGACGAAGAAGCATTAGGTATGGCTTACGGAGCTAGTGGATTCCAAGGAGCATTGACTGATAGGTCGGTGATGTACACTTCGAATCTTGCAGACCTTCCGAAAAGCATTAAGAAATTAGATAAGAAAAGAAAATTTGCTCAACACTTAAATGAGCAAACACTATATCCTTTTGAGGAATACACTGAGAACAGATATTCTCAAGGTCATCACTGGGGAATGCACGTGGATATGAACGCTTGTACGGGATGTAATGCTTGTACAATATCATGTATGGCAGAAAATAATGTACCTGTTGTTGGTAAAAAAGAAGTAAGCCGTCACCACGAAATGACATGGTTAAGAATTGATAGATATTATTACGGAGATGTAGAAAATCCGAATACCGTTTATCAACCAATGATGTGTCAACACTGTGATAACGCGCCTTGCGAGAATGTTTGTCCAGTAAATGCAACCAACCACAGTGCTGAAGGACTGAATCAAATGGCATACAACAGATGCGTAGGTACAAGATATTGTGCTAACAACTGTCCATTTAAAGTAAGAAGATTCAACTGGTTGGATTATACTACTGCGGATTTATTCCCTGCGAATCAAGTACCAATTAATGGCGAAGAAGTGCCATATGGTGCAGATAATCTTACTAGAATGGTATTGAATCCTGACGTAACAGTAAGGGTAAGAGGAGTAATTGAAAAATGTAGCTTCTGCGTACAGAGAATTCAAGAAGGAAAATTAAGAGCAAAAGTAGAAGGAAGAAGATTGGTAGATAAAGATGTTAGAACAGCTTGTCAAACAGCCTGTCCTACTGGAGCAATTACTTTTGGAGATTTGAACAATAAAAATGGAGAATTGAATGAGAAATTGGATTCACCATTGAATTATATAGCATTGGAAGAGGTAAATGTGAAATCTGCAGTTACCTATGGAATGAGAGTTAATAATAGAGATACATCACTTGATGCTTAACAATATAAAAAGACGCTTGAATGAGTCATTATGTAAGTAATATTAGAGAACCTTTAGTAAATGGACACAAGTCCTACCACCAAATTACTGAAGATTTAGTCGCACCGACAGAAAAAGCACCTAACTTACCTTGGGTTATCGGTTTTGTATTGGCAGTATCTGCCTTAGGTTTTGGATTATTCTGTATTGCATGGACAATATGGCATGGAATCGGAACTTGGAACCTTAACAGAACTATAGGTTGGGGTTGGGATATTACTAATTTCGTTTGGTGGATCGGAATTGGTCACGCAGGAACATTGATTTCTGCTATCCTTTTATTATTTAGACAAAAATGGAGAACTGGAGTAAACAGAGCAGCAGAGGCAATGACAATATTTGCCGTGATCTGTGCTGCATTATTTCCAGGAATTCACGTTGGTAGGGCGTGGGTAGTTTTCTACTTTTTCCCTTATCCAAATACAAGAGGTCCTATATGGCCTAACTTTAACTCTCCTTTATTGTGGGATTTATTTGCGATCAGTACATACTTTACCGTTTCATTATTATTCTGGTATACAGGTTTAGTGCCTGACTTCGCAACGGTAAGAGATAGAGCAAAAGGCATAAGAAAAAGCATTTATAACTTTTTATCATTTGGTTGGACTGGTTCTGCAAAGCACTGGCAAAGATGGGAAACACTTTCTTTGGCATTAGCAGGTATTGCGACTCCTTTGGTACTTTCTGTACATACAATTGTATCTTTTGATTTCGCCACTTCAGTAATACCAGGATGGCATACAACTATTTTCCCTCCATATTTTGTGGCTGGAGCAATATTCTCGGGATTTGCCATGGTACTAACATTGATGTTAGTTACTAGGACAATGTTGAAATTGGAAGATTACATCACATTGGCGCACATAGAGTCAATGAACAAAGTAATCTTAGTTACAGGAACAATAGTAGGTGTTGCCTATTTGACTGAATTATTTATCGCATGGTATTCAGGATATGTATATGAGCAGTTTGCATTCTTCAACAGAGCTATGGGACCTTATTGGTGGTCATACTTTGGGATGATGTTCTGTAATGTACTTTCTCCACAGATATTCTGGTTTAAGAAATTTAGAAGAAATATTGCCATCACATTCTTTATATCAATAGTAATAAATATCGGAATGTGGTTTGAGCGTTTTGTAATTATTGCAACTACATTAGCAAGAGATTATGTACCATCTAGCTGGAGTTATTATACACCAACATGGGTAGAAATGGGAATATTCTTAGGTACAATTGGGTTATTCTTTACTTTGTATCTAATTTTTACAAGAGTAGCGCCAGTGGTTGCTATTGCAGAGGTAAAAAGTATTTTAAAATCTGCGGGAGATCAATACACTGGGCCTAATGCCATTCACCATCATGGACATGATAATCATGGTGCTCATGCAAGTCACACGCATAAATCATCTGTAGCAGAAACTGTTGCCACAGCAGTAGCAGAAAAGGTTGCTACAGTTGTAGATGACTTAAAAAAATTAGAAGGAATTGGTC
Source organism: Saprospiraceae bacterium (assembly GCA_020630525.1). GTDB lineage: Bacteria > Bacteroidota > Bacteroidia > Chitinophagales > Saprospiraceae > JAHDBF01. The sequence goes on along the minus strand of JAHDBF010000001.1, from coordinate 34,340 downwards.
CAAAAGTAGCTGCAACATTAAATGCAGCTGGTATAAATACTTTCGAAGAATTGTCCAATGCTAATGTTGAAAGATTACAACAAATTTTGGATGAAGGCGATGGAAATTTCATGGGTAATAGCCCAGAATCGTGGCCTGCACAAGCCAAATTGGCAAGCGAAGGAAAGTGGGATGAATTAAAAGATTTGCAGGACAGATTAGACGGAGGAAAATATTAAGAATCAATAATTATGGCTAATCATAAAGACATTATTTACGGTTTATACAACGATGAGGAAGATTTGCTCAAAGCTGTAGAAGTTGCTAGAGATCAGCATTTAGATATTATGGATGTGTATACTCCATTTCCCGTGCACGGATTAGATCCGTTGTTGGGATTGTCTGAATCAAGATTACACATTGGTGCTTTTATCTATGGAGCAATCGGAACATTGACGGCATTTTTAGGTATGACTTGGATTTTTACCAAGGATTGGCCAATAGTATATGGTGGTAAACCATACTGGGCAGTACCTTCTTTCATTCCAATTACTTTTGAGCTTACAGTATTGTTTGCTTCTATAGGTATGGTAGTTACCTTCTATGTAATATGTGGATTAGGTCCAGGCGTTGTGAATCCTACCATTGATACAAGAATCACTGATGATAAATTTTGCATTGCTTTTGAAAAAGGAGCAAATGAAAGTGGAGCTGCAGAAAGTTTCTTAAGTTCTACTGGTGCATCTGAAATTCACTCTAAAACGATTTAATCCCAATACAATGAATTTTAAAGAAATACAAAAATTATTAGTTATAGGGATAATCGTATTGGTTATTTATTCCTGTAAAAGCCCAGGAGGAGATTCTCCAGGTAGTGAATATATGCCAGATATGGCACATTCAGTTGCTTACGAAGCAAACTACTATAATTACTATTCATTTAATACATGGGGAACAGAAGGTGAGTACTATGAAATGGCTCAACCGAGAAAACCAGTTCCTGGAACAGTATCTAGAACTTCCGCTGCTAACATTGCTATTCCTACAGTTGGTTCAGTCCCTTATGCTTATGGTGATAGCGAAGATGAAAGAACTAGAGCTACCAATGAATTAATTGATAACCCTTTTCCTATTACAGATAAAGGTATTGCTACAGGTAAAGAATTATATGATTTATACTGTGGAATATGTCATGGTGCAAAAGGTGATGGAAACGGATATTTAGTCAGAGATGATGGAGGAAAGTATCCAGCACAGCCAGCTAATTTTTTATTGGATGAATTCGTATCTGCATCAAATGGAAGATATTATCATTCAATAATGCATGGTAAAAATGTGATGGGAGGTTACTCTGATAAATTGTCTTACGATGAAAGATGGCAAGTGATTCATTATATCAGATCTTTACAAGCTAAAGACAAAAAATTGGCTTATAACCAATTAGAAAATACATTAAACGCGATTGATAAGCCAGCAGGTGAAAACGTGATGATCGGTATGAACGATGGACATCTTGATAATCATGAAGAAGCACATCACGAAGGTGGACACCATGATGGTGATCATACACACGAAGGACATAGTCACGACGGTGGAGGACACCATGGACACGATACTGATGGACATGGAGAAGATCACAAGCATTAATTTAAAAGAAATAAACTTATATAAATGACCAGTTTTGAATTTACAGGAAGGCACAGGATGACACTGTTGATCGGTGTTGTTATTGGTGTGTTATGTATGGCAGGTACATGGTTTTTTGCAGATGATGCAATACATAGCCGTTTTTGGTCAAACTTCCTTCACAATTCTGTATTTTTTACAGGAATAGCAGTTATGGCTGGATTCTTTTTATGTGCTAGTATCACAGCTTGGGCTGGATGGTATGTTACTTTCAAAAGAATCTGGGAATCCTTTTCTCTATTCATGGGTATAGGATTTATTTTAATGCTAATATTGGCATTGGGTACTTATTTTGGTTGGCATCATCTTTATCATTGGACTGATCCTGCTTTGCTTGATGTAAATGATGAACTTTATGACCCAATTATCGCTGGAAAATCAGGATTCTTAAACAAGTCATGGTACTTATTTGGGACCATATTTAGCGTAGGAATTTGGTTTTTTATAATGACAAGAATAAGAGCGTTATCTATCAAAGAAGATGAAGGAAATGATGAAGACTTTTCGAGCCATAGATGGATGAGATGGTGGGCTGCAGCTTACTTACCGCTAGCAGGTTTTTTAAGTGCAGCTATGATATGGCAATGGGTGATGTCAGTAGATTCACATTGGTATAGTACTATGTTCGCTTGGTATTCTGGTGCATCTTGGTTTGTATCTATGTTGGCACTGACTATTTTGGTTTTAATGATTTTGAAAATGAAGGGATATTTTGCTTCTACTTCAAATGAGCATATACATGATTTAGGTAAATTATTATTTGCATTTAGTATTTTTTGGACATACTTATGGTTCTCTCAATACATGCTAATTTGGTATGCCAATGTTGGTGAAGAAACCATTTATTTCAAAGAAAGAATAGATAATTACCCAGTATTATTCTACGGTAATTTATTGATAAACTTTGTGCTTCCATTTTTTGTTCTAATGAGAAATGATACGAAGAGAAAGTGGGGATCATTAGGATTCATTGCAGTGATGGTTTTATTTGGACACTGGATTGATTACTTTTTAATGATTAAACCTGGCGTATTGCATACAGCTCATGAAGTAGCTGCACATGCAAGTGGACACCACGGAGATCATGGTCATGGTGCACATGAAGCAATTGGTGGATTCGCGATGCCAGGATTTTTGGAGTTAGGAACAGGAATCGGATTTTTATGTTTGTTCTTATATTTTGTTTTTTCAAGTTTGACAAAAGCAAAATTAGAACCAACACATGATCCATATTTAGAGGAAAGTTTACACCACCACGTTTAATTCAAAATTGAATACTATTAACTAAAGATATATGACAGGTTTAGTAATATTATTGATACTTATTCTCCTAGCTGTAATACTAATACAGATTGGGAAGGTGTCTGAGCTTTCTGCAAAAATCAGAGGTGAAGAAGAATCATTCTACCAAGGGAATAACAGAACTGCTTTGTGGTTGCTGATATTCATGCCAGTATTTTTAATTGGGTGTGTTGTATCTGCGCTATACTATAAAGATTCAATGTTGGGATATGGTCCGTTAAAATCTGCTTCTGAACATGGAGGAAGTATTGATTCACTATTTAATTGGACTTTATTCTTTACAGGTATAGTATTTATTATCACACACGTTGCACTATTTTGGTTCTCTTACAAATACAGAGCTAAAAAAGGCAATAAAGCAATTTTCTTTGTTCATAATACAAGTTTAGAAATCGTTTGGACGGCAATTCCAGCTTTAGTAATGACATTCTTAGTTGTTAAAGGATTGGTAGTTTGGAATGACGTGATGCCAGATGTTGGTCCTGAAGATGAATATATCGAGATTCAAGCCAATGGATACCAGTTTGCTTGGGATATAAGATATCCTGGTGCAGATGAAAAATTAGGCACAACAAATTTTAGAAAGGTAGATTTAGCAAATAATCCATTTGGTCAAGATTGGACAGATCCTAAAAATATTGATGACTTCAATCCTGATAAGATTGTATTGCCAGTAGGTCAACAAGTAAGGGTAAGAATCACAGCAAGAGATGTATTACACAACTTTTATCTACCACACTTTAGGGTAAAAATGGATGCGATCCCAGGATTGCCGACATACTTTATATTTACGCCAATCACAACAACGGCTGATTATAGAAAACAATTAAAAGAATACCCTGAATGGCAAATTCCTGCGGATGAATCAGAGCCAGATGGTCCTCAAAGATGGGAAGCTTTTGATTTCGAATTGGCTTGTGCAGAGTTGTGTGGAGAGGGACATTACAGTATGCGAAGGGTAGTAGAAATTGTGACTCAAGAAGAATATGAAGCATGGAAATCTGAACAGAGTTCATATTATATGTCTAATATTAGAAACACAGATGCTGATCCATTCAAAGGAAAATTACTAGAAACTGAAATTCAAAATAGAAATAAAGAATTGACTTCAGCTTTCGCCTCTGCAATGGCAGATACATTAGGGAATGCGATTATTAGAATGAAAAATGTATTCTTTGAAACTGGCTCTTCTGTTTTAAAAACAGATTCTCAGTTTGAATTAAATAAAGTGGCTGAATTATTAAAGAAGTATAACTCAGCAATCATTGAAGTAGGAGGACACACTGATTCAGTAGGTGATGAAGACGCTAACAAAACATTGTCTAATAGCAGAGCAACTGCAGTTAGAGATTACTTAGTAAGAAAAGGTATTACGGCTAACAGAATGACTGCTGTTGGGTATGGTGAAAGTAACCCTCAAGGAGACAACAATACTCCTGAAGGAAGACAAGAAAATAGAAGAACTGAATTAAAGATCGTTTCCAAATAATTGAAAAAGAAAGAAGTAGTTATGGCTGACGCAAATACTATTCACGAAGAAGATATATTGGTAGCAAAGCAGATTGAAGAAACTGGATTTGATGACCATTTTCATGAACATCATCATGGAGATAAGTACCAGTCTAACTTCATTTCTCACTACATATTTAGCATGGATCACAAGATCATTGCTAGACAGTTTTTAATAACTGGTATTATTTGGGCAATAATTGGTGCTGGAATGTCAATCATTTTCAGATTACAATTGGGTTTTCCAGAAGAAAACTTTGCTTGGTTAAAACCATTATTAGGAAAATGGATTACCGTTTCTGACGGGGTCGGGTCTTTAGCACCAGAATTCTATTATGCATTGGTGACTATGCACGGAACCATTTTGGTATTCTTTGTATTGACGGCAGGACTGAGTGGTACATTCAGTAACTTATTGATCCCATTCCAATTAGGCGCTAGAGATATGGCATCACCATTTATGAACATGCTTTCATACTGGTTCTTTTTCCTCGCTGGAATCGTCATGTTTATATCATTATTTTTAAATACAGGTCCGTTTTCTGGTGGTTGGACAGCATATCCTCCACTGAGTGCGCTGCCGCAAGCTTCGACAGGCTCCGGCGCAGGTATGACCTTATGGATTGTAAGTTTGGTACTCTTTGTAGTTTCTGTATTACTAGGAGGAATAAATTATATCACTACAGTATTAAACCTTAGAACAAAGGGAATGACATTGTGGAGAATGCCTTTGACAATTTGGGCTTTCTTTGTAACAGCAATTTTGGGATTATTATCATTTCCAGTATTGGCGTCAGGATTCTTTATGTTGACTTTTGATAGATCATTAGGAACATCATTTTTCTTAAGTGAAATATTTATTGAAGGGCAAGCATTAGAAAGAATTGGTGGAACACCAGTATTATACCAACACTTGTTTTGGTTCTTAGGACACCCAGAGGTATATATTATTATACTTCCTGCAATGGGTATTGTATCTGAAGTATTGTCAGTACACGCGAGAAAACCAATTTTTGGTTACAAAGCAATGGTACTATCAATTCTCGCCATTGGATTTTTATCCTTTATTGTATGGGCACACCATATGTTTATGTCAGGGGTAAATCCATTTATTTCAAATTTCTTCGTGGTCTTTACCCTCATTATTGCGGTACCTTCTGCGGTAAAAGTGTTTAACTGGATCACTACAATATACGGCGGAAATATCCGATTTAATTCCCCGATGTTATTTTCTATTGGTTTTGTGTCAATGTTTATATCAGGTGGATTAACAGGTATTTTCTTAGGAAACTCTGCGATTGATATTCAATTACACGATACTTACTTTGTTGTTGCTCACTTCCACATTGTAATGGGAGTTGCCGCATTCTTCGGTATGTTTGCTGGGATTTACCATTGGTTCCCAAGAATGTTTGGAAGATTTATGAGTGAGACTTTAGGAAAAATACATTTCTGGGGAACAATGATTGGTGCATATGCAATTTTCTGGCCTATGCATTACATTGGTTTAGCAGGTGTACCTAGAAGATATTATAGATTCGATTCTTTTGATGCATTTAAGCATTTTACGGATATGAATCAGTTTATTACTATTGCAGCAATTGTTGTTTTTGCAGTTCAGATATTATTTGTAATAAATTTCTTCTACAGTATATTCAAAGGGAAAAAACAGACTACCATGAATCCTTGGGGAGCAACTACATTAGAGTGGACTTCACCAATGGGACCTGGAGTGCATGGCAATTGGAATGGAAAAATTCCTTCTGTTCATAGATGGGCATATGATTACAATAAAGATGAAAGAGAGTTTGTTCCTCAGCATATTCCAATGGAAGAAGGAGAAACTGCAGGTGAAGATTTTCATTAAATAGCGTAGGCGATATAATTAGTGAGAAATAATCCAACATATAAAACCATAGCATTAAGCCAATCAAACAAGGTAGGTTTAATGACCAACTTGAAAGCATTGGTTAAGTTTAAGCTTTCTATGATGGTGCTAATGAGTTCTATGCTTAGTTACTTTGTCGTAGCAGGAAGTATGTTCTCTTGGTTTAACTTTATCATGTTGACTATTGGTGGTTTTTTGGTAACGGGATCGGCAAACGCTTTAAACCAAGTGCTAGAAAGAGACTTTGATAAGTTGATGGATAGGACAAAAGAAAGACCATTGCCTTCCGGACAAATGACGGTATCAGAAGCAGTACTTATTGGAGGTATTTTTGCAGCAGTTGGGATTACTTGTTTGTCATTGATTAATCCAATATGTGCATTCCTTGGTACATTATCATTAATTATTTATGCTTTTGTATATACACCAATGAAGCGATATTCTACTGCTTCAGTAGCAATAGGTGCGATACCTGGAGCTTTGCCAGTATTGATTGGAACAGTAGCTGGAGAAGGATATATTTCTGCATTTGGCTTAGCACTTTTCATGATTCAATTTTTATGGCAATTCCCTCATTTTTGGGCAATTGGTTGGTTAAGTTTTGCCGATTATAAGAAGGCAGGTTATAAATTATTACCAATAAATAAGGAAGGAAACATTGATGAAAATCTAGGTTTCTATTCTGCGATATATGCATTTTTCTTAATTCCTACTTGTATATCAATATATCTAATTGATGTAAGAGTTAGTATGGTAGCATGCATTCTTTCTGTAATTTTAGCGATGGTATATTTATACTTTTGCATCGCATTTCAGCAAAAATCTGAAAGGAAAACTGCCATGCGTTTAATGTTTAGTTCATTCTTTTACTTGCCATTAATATTGGCAACTTATTTAATATTTTAGATATGAATGAAGTAGCATTAAACCACAACGAAAATAAAAGAATACACCCGCAGGTATTTGCCTTATATTTAGGTTTTGCAAGTATTACAATGATGTTTATTGCACTTACTAGTGCATATATTGTGAAGCAAGCAGCAGGAAACTGGTTAGAATATGTAATGCCAAATGCATTTTATATCAGTACAGTTATAATAATTTTGAGTAGTATAACGCTGCATACTTCTTTTCGATCTTTTATTAATGGAAAAGAAGGATTGTATAAATCGATGTTGATTGCAACATTGTTATTAGGATGTTTATTTGTGATTTTTCAATATAGAGGATGGCATGCATTGTTTGATTCAGGAATGGATCTAAAAGGCAATGTTAGTGGTTCGTTTTTGTATTTAATAACTGGTTTACATGCGGCACATATCTTAGGAGGTATTGCTGCTTTAACGGTAGCTATTATTCATGCATTTACTTTACCATTTAAATTCTCAGAAAAGAGAAAAACACGTTTTACTTTAGTGTTACAATATTGGCACTTTGTAGATATTTTATGGATTTATTTATTTGCTTTTTTACTATTAAGTTAACAGGCACAATTAGATTATAATGGCAGAAACGCTAACACATACAGAAACAGATAACAAAGATCTGTGGGATGGAGGTAAAGCACCATTCAAAGCGAGTTATGGAAAGTTGATGATGTGGTACTTTTTACTTTCTGATGCATTTACTTTTGCAGGATTCTTGATCGCATACGGAACGTTACGTGTAAGTATGGATACTTGGCCAATACCAGATAAAGTTTTTAGTACAATTCCAGATATTGGTTTAGATATTCATAATAAGCCTTTGTATTTCGTAACTTTTATGACTTTCGTTTTACTATTTAGTTCTTATACAATGGTAAGAGCAGTACAAGAAGGTCATCAAGAAAACCAAAAAGGGGTTGCGTTTTGGATGTTTCTTACTATAGTAGGTGGCGCTGGATTCTTAGGCTGTCAAGCTTGGGAGTGGAACACTTTGATTAATCTAGAACACATGTCGATCACTAGATCTACTTTTGGAACACATGGTGAAGCTGGAGTATATCTAGATGAAAATGGAAAACCAAATGGTGAAGCATTTGGACCTGAGACAAGTTACTTACTGCATAAGATTGATGTATCTACACATGACGATCATGGTCATGGAGATCACGGCGATCATAGTCACGGTGATGCTCATGGTGCAGAAGCTGGGCATGGAGATGCACATGGTGGACATCATTATGCAGCACCCGGAGATTACAAAGATGCTTATGTAGATGAAGATGGATTTATACACCGTAAGTTCATGGTGACAGAAGAAGGTAGCGTAAATAAAGGTCAAATATTACATGAACCATTTGGTCCTAAAGCCTTTGGGGCATTGTTTTTCTTTATTACTGGATTTCACGGATTTCACGTAGCATCAGGGTTGTTGTTTCTTTTAATAATCATGATTAACGTGATGACCGGATTATACATAAAGCGAAAGAATGGATATGAAATGGTAGAAAAGATAGGATTATACTGGCACTTTGTCGATTTGGTTTGGGTGTTCGTTTTCCTTGTATTTTACTTACTATAATTAGATAACTACTACAGAAGAAATTATAAAATGGGATTATCATACGAGGCTTCAAAAGCCATTGCAAATAAAACAATAATAATACTTGGTATAATTACGATCAGCGAGGTAATATTCGCTTTACTTGGTAAAGGTTACATTATTGAAGGAATGCATTTTCCGTTAATCGTGATCAGTGGAGTAATGATCTTGATGAGTATTGTAAAAGCATATTTGATTGTATATGAATTTATGCATATGAAATATGAAGTGCCAGGATTGGTAAAGACTGTCATTTTACCTACATTACTTTTAGTATGGGCAGTAATTGCTTTCTTTTGGGAAGGTGCAGATTGGAATAAAAGAAGAACATTAATTAAAGATAAAAATCAAGAACCTATTGGGTTAATTGATAATAAAGCTTCTACTCAAACTGGAATGCTTATTAAAAATATAGAACAGTAGAATTTCCAACTACCAACAAAACTATGAAGCTGTCAGATGAATTTTTGACAGCTTTTTTTAAACTTGGTATTAACCTTTTTCGTTTTACAATTATATGAAAATCTTTAGATTATTAGTTTTACTTCTTATGCTTGTAATATTACCAGCAATTTCTTGGTATTACTTAAAAACGGGCATGGATTATAGAGTTGCTGCACATGATGCATTACAACCTAAAGGATTAGTGAGCGATTGGTTAATTGAAAATGAATTGCCTAGTGAGGATACATTATATCTTGATAAGACAAGCATTGTTGTTGTCAGGAATTCTTCTGCTAATGATGACGATCTTTATAAACTATTTAATCAATTCAAAGAAGTAGAAAAATTTCAAGTAGTTTCTTTTAACCAAAAGGAAGTGGAAGATTTACTCTTTAAAGTAGAAAACTTAAGATTGATAAATGTCAATTCTAATTCAAGTTCAGAAAATAAAATGGCATTAATCGATAATAAAATGCAACTTCGTAAAGAGTATAAAATGGATAAAGAAGGATTTAAAGAACTAGTTGCTCATACTGCATTGACCATACCACCAAAGAAAAGTAGAGATATAAAAGTGCATAAAACTGATAACGAATGACAAACTTTAAAGAAAATCCAGGGCTTGCGAAAAAGCTAATGCCATGGGCATACATTATTTCTGTCTTGGTAATCGGCTTAGTGGCAATTATGGGAATGGTAAAAGTCGACACAGGATTAAATCTTAAGGCATTGCCTCCTTTTCATTCTGTATTGAATAGTATAACATTTTGTCTACTTTTATTGGCACTTTATTTTATTAAACAAAAGAATGTAAAAGCACATAAGAACACCATTTTTCTTGCCATGATTACTTCAGCAATATTTTTGGGATCTTATGTCTTGTATCATATTGGAACAGATCCGACTAAGTATTGTAAGCACGATTGGACAAGACCAATATATTTTACGATTCTTAATACACATATACTTTTAGCCGGCGTTGTTTTCCCATTTATTTTGATTTCTTTTATTAGAGGAATCAGCTACCAAATCGAGAAGCATAAAAAATTGGTAAAATGGGTTTTTCCAGTATGGCTGTATGTATCTCTAACAGGTCCAGTGATTTATTTAATGCTAAAATCTTGTTATTAAAATGAGACTTAAATACATTGTCATATCAATTATTGTGATTGTATTTATATTTGCCTTGGGAGCAGAAGTACATGCGCAATGCCCAATGTGTAAAATTGCTGCAGAAACCAATCTAGCCAATGGAGGTTCTGAAGGTAAAGGATTAAATAAAGGAATTTTATATATGCTTTCTATGCCTTATATTTTAGTTTCTACAATCGGATTTATCTGGTGGAAAAACAACCGAAAAGTAAAAGAAGAATAAACCACTTTAATGCTCAAATCATATAATTTAACTTCTTAAGGTTTCGTTAATATACTGCTACTCAAATCAGACGAAATATGAAGTTTACTCATCTAAGCCTTACAATGATTATGTTCTTTTTCCTTGCATCTTGTGCAGATAGTGATGTCGTAACAAAGTATGAGAGTGGGAAAGTAAAAGAAGTTTTCAAGACTAAAGAAAATGGGACTATCAAAAATGGACCTTACAAAAAGCTTGCAGAAACCGGAGAAATCATGGAAAAAGCAAGATATGAAGAAGATAAACTGGTAGGTGAGCGAATAATATTTTTTAAAAATGGAAATCCCGAAATCAAAGAATTTTACAAAGATGGTGTTCTCGATGGCGAATATAATGTATTCCGTGAAGATGGAAGTCTATTGCTAAAATCCAATTACGCGAATGGAACATTACAAGGGATTTCTACAAAATATTTTCCAGATGGAAATATTTCTGAGGAAGTCACATTTGTAGATGGTGAAGAAAATGGGCCATTCAAGGAGTATTATGAAAATGGGCAAGTACAATGGGAAGGAATTTATAAAAATGGTGATAACGAATTTGGATTACTCAAACAGTTCGATAAAGAAGGTACATTAATCAAAAAGATGATGTGTAATGATATGGCAATTTGCCAAACCATTTGGACATTCGAAAAGGGAGATATTGAAATCAAAGAAATTAATGTTAGTCAATAATATGAGGCAATTTTTAATCTTCTCTTTAGCACTAACTTTTTCTCAATTGTCTGCACAATTGGGAGGAAATAATAATTTTGATTTTTTAGCATCACCAGGCTCAGCAAGAGTCTCTGCTGTAGGTGGAATGAATGTGTCCGTCAGAGATAATGATATTTCTGGCTTTCAGCAAAATCCTGGCGTCAGTAATTCTTCTATGGATAATCAAATTTCCATAAACCACATTTTTCACTTTTCGGGAATTTCAGAAGGACTAGTTTCTTACGGATACAATTTGGATTCTTTAGATATTCATTTACATGGAGGAATACAATATGCAAGTTTTGGTAATTTTCAAGAAGCAGATGAAATCGGAAATATTATCGGTGACTTTAAGGCCAATGAAGTAGCACTAATCTTAGGTGGTGCAAAGCAAATGAATGAGCGATTTAGCGTAGGAATCAATACGAAATTTGTTTTTGCCAGTTATGCTGGATACAATGGATATGGATTAGGGTTAGACCTTGGAACAATATACCAAGTGCCAGGAAAATCATGGACCATCGGTTTGGTGGCTCAAAACATTGGCTTTAGTTTTGGTGAAGTTGCAGGTGATTCAAAAGGACTGCCATTTGATTTAAAATTAGGATATTCCAATAAGCTAAAATATTTACCATTCCGATATAGTATAACCTATCATCATTTACAAGACTGGTATATCAGATATGAAGATCCAAATGCACTTCAAGAAACAGACTTTTTTGGTAATGTTGTCGAAGAAAATCAATTTCAATTAAATGTGGATAATCTATTCCGTCATTTGGTTTTTGCAGGTGAATTTCTATTTGGCAAAAAAGAAGCTTTTAACCTGAGATTTGCTTATAATCATCTTAGAAGGCAAGAGCTTAAAGTTTCAGAATTTAGAAGTTTAGGTGGATTTTCAATTGGTTTTGGAATCAAGATCAAACGGTTAAAATTAGACTACAGCTCTGGGTATTATCATTTAGCAGGCGCGACAAACCATATCGGAATACGTATTTTAATGGGTGATGGGTGGTAGAAAACTAGGCTACATATCCTATTAAATTGCTCTTTGGTCAATTATTTTCATTTTTTTATTTCGTAAATGCAGCTTTATATGCTTTGAGACTCTCCTATGAGTAACGAACATGAATATGCTGGCCACAATTCATGTGGTAAATTTTATTAATAACGAAATAATTTATTTAAGATGAAAATATATAAATTCTTAGTTTTTGCCCTTTTATTATTATTGATGAGTTGTAGAGAGGATGTTGATGAAATTATTCCTACAACTACTCCTACGGAGAAACCAAAATTTACAGAAATAAATGCTTCTGTTTTGGGACTAATAACTGATGAAGATGGAGAACCACTGACAGATGTTTTAGTTTTGTTTGAAAGTTATACCACAACAACAGACGATCAAGGATATTTCCAGTTAAAAAACATAAATTTTTATAAAGAAGCTACCAGCATAATCGTAGAAAAAGATGGTTATTTTAAAAGCTCAAAAACCATTTATCCTACTGAAAATGAGACCAGTCATTTTAGCATAGCTTTGATGGAAAAAACACTAACTGATAAGTTAATTTCTGGAGAGTCAAAATCAATTATAACAGAAGGATTAAATATTAATTTTGATAATCCACAATTTATTCATGAAGACGGATCTTCTTACTCTGGATCAGTAAACACATACGTAAAGTGGTTAAATCCAGTGGCAGAAAATTTGAGTGATATTATGCCAGGTGATTTAGTAGGAATAGATCTAGAAAGTAATCAACAAGCATTGCAAACTTTTGGCATGTTAACTGTTGAGTTAGAAACAGAAAGTGGTCAAGAGTTAGAACTTGCTGCAGAGTCTAATGCAACGATTGAAATGGAGGTTCCAGCTGAATTACTTTCACAAGCACCAGCACAAATCCCATTGTGGCATTTTGATACAGAGATAGGTCTGTGGATTGAAGAAGGAGTAGCGAATCTACAAGGCGATAAGTATGTAGGTGAAGTTGGACATTTTTCATTTTGGAATTGTGATGCTCCATTTCCATTAGTTAATATAGAAGGATATCTTACTAGTCAAAATGGTAACTTAGAAAATGTAAAAATTAAGGTTACAGATTTGACATTAAATCAATCAGGTTGTACTCATTCTGGAACACGAGGTATATTTAATGGTAAAGTTCCTAAAGATCATGAGTTGTTATTGGAAGTTATTAGTCCATGTGGAGATATTGTTTCCTCTGGGAATATTGGCCCTTATGAAGACGATGTTAATATTGGTGCAGTTCCAGTATTAAGTGGAAGTAATATCAATATTTCAGGTTCTTTATCGAATTGTGATGGAACAGAAATTGAGAATGGATATGTAAATATTAATTTTGAAAGTGGAAAGCAACTATCAATTGATATAGATGAGAATCAAAGTTTTCAAACGCAAATTGTGAGCTGTTTAGGAGATAGTAAAGCCACTGCTTTGGGTGTTGATATTACCAATAACTTAATCAGTGCACCAATTGAATTTAATTTAAGCGAATCTGTAAATTTAGGTACACTTAATGCTTGCGATGAATTTTATGAGGCTGGAGTTTATTTGGATTTTAATAATGGAACAACCTATAGTTCAAATCAAGATACTATAGGTTTATCTTATCAAGTTTTTGATATTTCTGATGAGAATCGAAAAGTATTTACTGTTACAATTTTAGATTGGTTGACAGCAAATGTATCAGAATGTATTTTTGAATTAACTGAGGGTGAAACAGACATTCCATATACTTTCGAATTCGATTCTTATGGATTTACAATTTCAGGAACAACAACTGGGGGATATGTAAATGGGGGTTTAATGATCTCATTTAGTGATAAAAACACCGATATTCAGATAACAGATCCAAGTCTATATGATGATACTATTACCGAAGTAGAATTTACGATTAATCTAGAATTATAACTCTGCAACAAAAAATTAATATACAAGCAATTAAGAAATTAGATCAAGAAGCTTTTAGGTGTATGGTATATCACTATTCACCTAAGCTTCTTGCTTCTGCTTGTCTATATTGTAAAAACAAAGCTGATGCAGAAGATGTTTTACAAGATGCCTATGTCATCGTTTTTAAAAAGATAAATCAATTCGAAGGTGATTCCGAAGGTCAATTGTATGCATGGATTAAAAAGATAACTATAAATCTTGCATTGAATAAATATAGATTAAACTATTATAAGAAAGAAGTACATCTTGAGAACCAAATCGAAATAGTAAAAGAGCCTGATGTTTTTTCACAGCTAGAAATGCAAGAAGTTTTAAAGCTAGTAAAAGAAATGCCAATAGGGTATAGAAGGATTTTTTCTCTTTTTGTATTCGAATCCAAACCACATAAAGAAATTGCTGAATTGCTCAAAATTAAAACCAGTACTTCAAGATCTCAATACATACGCGCGAAGCGTTGGTTAGTTGACAGGTATAGTACACTAAATGTAGATCCAAAATCCAAAAAAGATTATGAAAAGTTCATTTGAAGATAAATTAAGAAATGCGTTTGAAACTGAAGAAACGCAATTGGATCTAGATAAACTTTGGAAAAAAGTAGATCAACGGACTTTTAATAAGCCGAGAAAGAAGCCGTTTTTATTTCTATTCTTTATTTTTTCTAGCCTCTTAATTGGTTTAACTGTATTCCTTTTATTAGATGAAAAGCAACCAACGTCGGAGCATAGCATTGCAGTAGAAAAATCATCTAACACGTTCAATGAAAATTCTGAAGCAACTAAAGTTATAGAATTTGATAAAGAAATAAGTGCACAAGAAAACGCCACTTTATCTTCAAATATAAATGCCCAACTTTTATCAAATATTGAAAAGTCAAATTCTATAGAATCAGAAACAAATCTTGAAAATAAGATTGATAATCTAGTAACAGAATCAAATTCTACAAAATCAAAATCTAATATTTCAAAATCTAAAAATACAGATGCTAAGACTGTTGAACTAAAGAGTAATTCAATTTCAAATTCCCAATTGGATGTTTTCAGTATTGAAAATAGAGTAGAGGAGATTGAGTTGGCTTCTGATAATTTGGAGATGATTAATTCTGTAATTGATAAGGATATTTATGTAAGTGATTCTACCTCTGATGATAAAAAAATGATAGGTTTCGCTTTGTTAGAGGAATTAAATTTTTTAAATCTATATCCATCTGTTGAATTTCAAAGACCAAAATTTACTTTAGTAGAGAATAGTTTAAAGCAAGAGGAATCGACCAAACTACAACCAAAAAAATGGAACCATTCTTTAGCAATGAATACTTTAGTTGGTTATGGATTAAGAAAGCTAACATCAAGAGATGCTAACCGAGAAAATTATATTAAAACAAGAGATGATCTAGAGACACATTTAGAAACAACTGTAATAGGATTGTCATATGCTGGAATCCATCAATCGAATTTTGGATTTTCCATAGGAGCCAATAGAATACAAATTAATGAAAGATTTGACTGGAGTGGTCACTATGCTAAAACGACTCAGATTACAGATTCCTTAGTTCGGTATAACGTAACAAGAATAGAACGAAATTTGAAGATATACAACAAATACATCAGCTATAATATTGATTTGAATGGAATGTATAGAATTTCAAAAAACAATTGGATTTTAGATACTAAGCTAGGATTGACAACAAAACTAAGCAGTAAGTTTTCTGACAACTCAATGGTGTTAAGTGAATATAATGTGCCTATTTCTTTAAAGTCAACAAATGGAAGAAAAATACAAGTTACTTACAATATGCAGTTTTCAATTTTACGAAAAATCACAAATCGCATCTTTATTGGCAGTACTATAAAGTATCAGAGGATTCCTAAAATAGAAAATACAAGCACTATTAATCAAACGTACAATCTAATTTCTGCAGGAGTGAAAATTGGTTACCAAATTGGATAGTATATAGAATTAGTATTTTTTTATTGTTTTTAGTGAAAATGGATGTCAAACCTTAGTGATTGATATCCATTTTTACTTTCACAAATCATATAGTTACAATATCTTTTGAGCCACTCGACAAACGCACTCCTTTACTCGACCAACACCTTTAACTTAATCTAAACTTCATACGTCATAGAGGCATAACACAACACGTTAACAAAACTTTATGAATATGAGATCAATGATTATAACTGTATTTTTTGCTTTGTTTTCACTAGCTTTAAATGCAACAGAAGTAAAAGGAAGAGTCTTAAATAGTGACGGTACGCCGGTAGACTTTGCAAATGTAATTTTAAATGGTGCAGCGGATAGCACAATAGTAAAACTAGAATATACCAACCAAGATGGAAGCTTCTCTATCCCAAATGTAAAGCCTGGTGAATATTGGATTAGAATAAACTATGTAGGATTAGCAGATTTCAATACAGAAATCTTTTCATTAAATAATGAAGCATCTTTTGAAATTGAAGATGTTTTAATGTCTCCACCTTCTAATGAATTGGCTGAAGTAACCGTAACGGCCAAGCGACCTTTGTTGGAAATGAAAGCTGATAGAATGGTCTTTAATGTCGATGGAAGTATAAATGCTTCGGGCTCTGATGCGTTGGAGTTACTAAGAAAGGCACCTGGCGTTATGGTAGATAACAATGAGAATGTAATGCTTATGGGAAAATCTGGTGTAATGATATTCATTGATGGAAAACCTTCTAAATTATCTGGTGATCAATTATCTAACTACCTTAAAACAATACCATCTTCTGAGATTGATAATATAGAAATTATTACCAACCCTTCTTCAAAATATGATGCTGAAGGTAATGCCGGAATCATCAATATCAGGTTTAAGAAAGATGCTAGTCTAGGTGCTAATGGAAGTTTAAATGTAAATTATAAACAAGGTGAAACTACTGGATATGGAGCGACCTTAACTGGAAATTGGAGAAATAAAAAATGGAATGCATTTGGAAATGCTTCACTTTATGACGGTGGGAATATTAATCCTACCAATATAAGAAGTGAACTTAACGGAGTCGTGTATGATCAGAGGTCAACAGGAAGAAGTAATTGGTCTGGAAATAATTTTAAATTTGGTTTAGATCATTTTATATCAGATAAAAGTACGGTCGGCGTATTGCTGTCAAGTAGCATAAGTAAAAGCGATTGGAATTCTGTCTCAAATACTGATATATTTAATATCGGTACAACAAAAGTAGATAGCATCTTAGCTGCTAATGTATTAAGCAACAGCGAATCTTTAGACTTGAACTATAATTTGAATTATAAATATGAAAATGCAGATAAGAAATTTAATGTTGATTTGGATTATGGTAGATATGATAATGACAGCTACGAGAGACTACCTAATAGTTACTTAGATGGAGCAGATAGAAGCTTGTTGAGAATGGTAGAATTCTCGACAAATACACCTACCGTTATTGATATAAAAACTGCAAAATTGGATTACGAACAGAATTTAGGAAAAGGCAAATTAGAAGTAGGTTCGAAAGTTTCTGAAGTGGTTACTAAAAATAGTTTTGATTTTTATGACATCTATGGTGAAGAGGAAATATTGAATATTGAAAACTCTAATGACTTTGATTATACAGAAATGGTGACTGCCGCATATGTAAATTACAATACCACAATTGGTAAAGTGGGAATGCAAACTGGACTGAGAGCAGAGCACACTTCTTCTAAAGGTGACTTAGATGCTATGATTGATTCTAATGACCAAATCGTAGAAAGAAATTATTTTGACTTGTTTCCTTCCGTAGGATTAACTTATACTGCTGATGAAAAGAATTCTTTTCAATTTAGATATAGCCGTAGATTATCAAGACCAGATTATCAAGTACTTAATCCATTTAGATCTAGAATTGATGAACTGACATTCGAACAGGGAAACCCATTTTTGAAACCTGAATATTCACACAATATAACGGTAAGCCATTCTTGGAATTATAGTTTGAATACAAGTTTGTCTTATGCAAGAACCAATGATCTTATTGGACAATTGACAGAGTCATTTGGAGAAAATACAACTGTTATTTCTCAATATAATTTAGAGTCACAAAATGTATTAAGTCTTAATATCAGTTCACCGATTCCAATAAAAGAGTGGTGGAATAGTTATACCTCTATTACCGTAAGCCATTCTGAAAATACTGGTAATATTGGAATTGGAAAAGATGTTGATCTATCAGTTACTTCTGGTCAATTGTATCAACAACATACTTTCCGTTTACCGAAGGGATATAATATGGAATTATCAGGATGGTATACAACTCCAGGACTTTGGGGTGCAAATTTCAAAATGAAGGCAATGGCAAGTATAGATTTAGGTGTTCAAAAATCATTCTTAGATGATGCGATGAAAGTTAAGTTATCGGTATCTGATATATTGAAGACGCAAGATTGGAATGGCGAAAGTGTGTTAGGTGATCTATCAGTAATGGCCAATGGTGGTTGGGATAGTAGAAAAGTAAAATTGAGTGTTACTTATAACTTTGGAAACGAACAAGTAAAATCTAGAAAGAGAAAAACTGGATTAGAAGATGAGAAAAGTAGAATAGGAGGAGGCAAGCAATAATAGTTATATATTAGATTTTAAAGTTGGAGTCCTTGCATAATAATTTGCAAGGACTTTTTGTTTTGGTGATTAATATATTCCGTTTCAGTATTTTCTTTTATCTTTCTGAAAGAAAAAAATAACTATGAAAGCGGTATACCTTGGGATAACAATCTTAATGCTAATAGCTTGTGATTCAGAAACTAAAATCGAGAGCTTTGAAAATGATATTCAGCTAGGAGTTGCCTCTATGAAGGTTACTGGAGACTCATTGGCACTTCCTTATTTTGATAATGGTTTGTTGTTGCTATATAGTTTTGAATTTGATGATGCGGCAGAGCAGTTTCAAAAGGCACAAGAAATAGATAGTAGCTTCGCAATGGCATATTGGGGAGAAGCAATGACCAAAAATCACGCACTTTGGAGAGAACAAGAAAAAGATGAAGCCAATGAAATTTTAACAAGTTTAGGAGAAACGAGAATTGAGCAACGAACTATGTTCAAAACAGATTATGAGAAAGATCTGTTTGATGCAATCTCAATATTGTATGGTGAAGGTAGTAAGAGTGAATGTGATAAAGCCTATGCTGAATTTATGAATGCTCTATATAAGAAATATCCTGATAATAACGAAATTGCTGCTTTTTATGCATTGTCTTTATTGGGATCTAGTGAAGGAAAACGTGACTCTACATTATACAATAAAGCTGCAACGATAGCTCAAAGTGTAATTGATGAAAACCCAAACCATCCAGGTGCATTACACTATTTGATACATGGATATGATGATCCAGTAAATGCACACAAAGCCTTGTCTGCTGCGAATAGTTATGCCAAGGTAGCACCTGATGCTACGCACGCTTTGCATATGCCATCACACATTTATATAGCTTTAGGAATGTGGGATGAAGTAATAAATAGTAATATTGCTTCTTGGGAAGCCAGCAAAAAGCAACGTCAACGCAAAAATCTAAATTATAGTAAATTAGGCTTACACTCCTTTAAGTGGTTAATGTATGGCTATCTTCAAAAAGGAGATTATGCACAAGCAAGATCGTTGGTAGAGGAGATGAAAAAATATTGTTACCTTGATCCTACAAGTAAATCAAAAGCGCACCATATTATGATGAAAGGTGCATATTTTGTTGAGACAGGATTATGGGATGATGAGTTGAGAATCGACACCATGTCTTTTGATGATCTTCCGATACAAATATTTGCTTCTCATAAATTTGTAGAAGGTATGTATGCTTATACTCAACGTGATACCAATGCCATTAATATAATCATAGGAGAATTAGAACGAAGGATACGGGAAGTTGGGAATGAATTACTTTTGGGCGAAAGCCAAATGTGTAGTGGTTCTTATACTAGGAAAAGACCAATGCAAGTGCATGTAGATCGGACTGAGGTGATGAAGAAAGAGTTACAATCATTGGTAGCTATGATATCTAATGATGATACAAAGGTGGATAAATTATTGAGCGAAGCAATCTCATTGGAACAGAAAACAACGTATCTGTATGGGCCTCCAGAAATCATAAAGCCATCAAGTGAATTGTATGGTGAATGGTTGCTTTCAAAAGGTAGAAATGAAGAGGCAAAATTACAATTTGAAAATACACTTATCAGAGCTCCGAAAAGATTAATTCCAACAAAAGCTTTGGAAAAAATAAGCCATGAAACCGAATAATTTAATTTGTACAATATTAGCTTTATAATTAAGCAATGGAATCAATAAGCATTTTTGATATATTTAAAATAGGAATCGGACCATCTAGTTCGCATACCTTAGGTCCATGGAAAGCAGCCAATATATTTCTTGAAGAAATTATAGATTTGGACTTTGATAAAATAACGATTCAACTGTATGGGTCGTTATCAAAAACTGGAATTGGTCATGCTACTGACAAAGCCGTAATCTTGGGTTTGTTGGCTTATCATCCTGATACTATTGATACTAATGGTATTGACAAATTAATTAGCGATGTAAAGGAAAATAGAAAAATCTGTATTGCTAACAAGGAGATATTTTTCGACCCTGAACTTGACATTATATTCGAACCCACAATTCATCATGCGCATCCCAATACGTTGGTTTTTAAAATTTACAAACAAGGTGTTTTAATAAAAGAAGAACTTTTTATTTCTGTAGGTGGAGGATTTTTAGAAAGAGATGAATCTGCGCATCCAGACATTAAGTTTATAGAATTGCCTTTTCCTATAAGTTATGGGTCGGATATCATAGATTATACAAATACTGAAAATTGTAGCATATCAGATATAGTTTGGCAAAACGAATTATACTTTAATGCAGAAGAAATTATTGATGCAAAGATTGAAGCATTGCTAGAAACAATACTTGAGTGTGTATATCAAGGCTGTATAACGGAAGGGGTATTACCCGGAGGATTAAATGTCAGCCGTAGAGCAAAGTCATTATGCTCTAGCTTTACTGGCGTTGAAAATTTTGAATCCAGAGATCATTGGATGCAAATGATAAAAGAAAGCAAAACTGATTTTAATTCTATAAACAAATGGATCAGTTGTTTTGCTCTAGCAGTTAATGAGCAAAACGCTTCTCTGAGTAGGGTAGTCACTTCTCCTACTAACGGTGCGGCGGGTGTGATACCTGCTGTTCTATTGTATTATCGTTTTTTTTGTGATTATAAAGGTAAGGAGTCTGTAAAGAGATTTTTGTTTACTGCAGGTGAGATCGGCTGTTTATTTAAAAAGGAAGCTACAATTTCTGCTGCAGTTGGTGGTTGTCAAGCAGAGATCGGAGTGTCATCGGCGATGGCTGCGGCAGCATTAACAGAAGTGCTGGGCGGTTCTCCAAAACATTGTCTTATGGCAGCAGAGATAGCAATGGAACATCATCTCGGTTTAACCTGTGATCCAATAGGTGGTTTAGTGCAAGTGCCATGTATAGAGCGGAATGCTTTAGGTGCCATTAAGGCTATAACTGCTTCTAATCTTGCTTTGATGAGTGATCCAGATCGAGCAATCGTAAAGTTAGATACGGTAATAAAAACCATGTGGGATACAGCGCAAGATATGCATGTCAATTATAAAGAAACATCGGAAGGAGGACTGGCTTTTAATCTACCTGTTGTGCATGCGAATTGTTAGTGATAGAAATTATGAGAAATTGCAAAAATTGTAAAGCCAAACTAGAAGGAAAATTCTGCAGCCAATGTGGAGAAAAAGTTATTGGTAAAAATGAACTAACAATAACTCACATTGTTTCAGAAGCTATCGGTATCATAACAAACTTTGATTCAAAATTATTTAGAACAATTAAACTTTTATTTTTTTATCCAGGTAGATTGTCGAAAAATTACATCGAAGGAATCAGAGTACCTTTTATGAAGCCATTTCAAATCTTTGTTATTGCCAATATAATATTTTTCTTGTTTTTATCAGATATTGATCTTTTTAGAACACCATCTAAATGGTTTTTTAAAGAAGATTTTGATGGAATAAAAGTTTTAGAAAAGGTAAGACAAATAGCAGCACTTAAGTCAATCACTCAAGAAGAAATTGCTGTTTTGTATGATCAAAAATCTGAAAGTTATGCAAAAGGTTTAATATTTGTGCTCATACCATTTATTGCATTCATTGGAGTAGTTTTGAATTTTAGAAAAAAATTAAAATTCCCAGAACATCTTGTTTTTGCTACTCACTACTTTTCATTTGTACTTATCGTATCAGTCATTAATAGTGAACTGCTAAAATTATTTATAGATGGGTTTTCAAAATGGTGGTTTATCATTCCAATCACTATCGCTGAACTAGTCTACTATATAGTTGGACTAAATAAATTTTATAAAAATTCTTGGGTAGCTTCAGTTTTTAAAGGTGTTATTTCAGTTTTTTTAGTGAATCTATTTATTCAGTTTTATAGAGTTGGGATTAATTTATTGGCATTGAATTCAATTTAATAATTTAAAATATTTACTAAAAAATCTTTACTGCTTCTTACCCAACATATTCATTCCTTTAAAATTGAAAATTAGGTCGTAAGTTTTATTTTCGTTTTTCTTAAAAGTAAAGAAGTCTGGATCAGTTGCTTCAAAAAAGAAGGTACTGTCACTTTCTGCAAATAATGCATCTCTTCTTTCTCCATTTTGATAAAAAACCAAAGAGTCAGATTCTACTTTAAAACCAAAATTGTTATTATTAAAATCTGGAAGATTATACACGCCTTCATACCTCTTTAAGACATTTTGATCTACCGCAATAGCTTTCCTATTTAAGATTTTAGGAATTTCAAACGCTTGATTCGTCATTATTTTTTCTACATCTCCAATGATTTTACCGAAAGGAATTTCATCATAGTTGGAGAAAAATACAAGATCATAGTTGTTTGATAAATCTGCTTTGACATGACTTAGGATACCATCGCCACCACCAGATCCACTAATGATATTACTTTTGTTTTTTAGCTCAGAAGCAAAAGGTTCGTCTTTCAAATAATTTATAAATTTCAATAAATCTTCCATTGTAGCGTATACCCTTGATTGATTCATTCCACTATTTTCTATGTTTGGAATGTTTACAATTGCACCATCGTCTTCTTCATGATTATTCACTTTGTTTTTTAGATTGTCTTTTTTTATATGAAAGTGCGCACCACTATCATTCATATCTAATGGACCAAAAAACGTTTCATCAATATACTGAACAAATGGAATGTTAGTCACTTTTGAAATGATATAATAAAGCAATTCATAACCAAGATTAGAATACACCGTTTCTGTTCCTGGTTCAGAATTCAATTTTTCCTTTTTTATTAGTGCAATAATTTCTTCTGGGTTTTTGTCAATTAAGTTATCATATTTTATACTAAATCTTCTTGGTAAGCCAGATTGATGTTCCATTAAATCAGTAATCCTTATTTTATCTCCGTTTGGAAAATCTGGAATGTATTTACTTATGTAATCAGTTTTGCTGATTTTGCCTTCTTGTTCTAATTTTATTACTGAAGCCTTAGCCATCAATTTTGAAATGGAATGAATATCAAATTGTGAATTCAATTGAACCCCAAGTGTTTTGACTTCATTTTCTTCTAAATGATATACTTTCGACAATATCGTCTCTCCATCTTTTTTAACAGTTACACCACCATTAAATTTCTTTATCTCCGCTAGTGCGTTAAAGTAGCTGTTTATGTTATTTTTTAAATCTTGGTATTTTTTTTCTGCTACTGGTTCATTAGTCGATGATGAATTACAACTAATAATAAATAAAATAGTGATGGCAAGAATAATCCTCATATTAATAATATTGATGATGTTTTTTGGTGTAAATTATTTACTTCTAATTTCACTACTAAAATGAAAATTGATTTCTGGATGCGCCTCTTCCACACTACCAAGTATCCATCTTGACTCTGCAAGAAAAACATGGTTGCCGTCTTTGTCCTTAGCGATATTATTTTTTCTTCTATTAATAAATGCTTTCAAGGCTGCTGGATCATCAGCATCTATCCACGCTGCTTTATGAATGGCTATTGGTTCGTAAGAACACTTTGCACCATATTCATGCTCAAGTCTATATTGGATTACATCAAATTGGAGTGCACCTACTGTACCGATAATTTTTCTATTGGTATCTTCTTTTACAAAAAGTTGGGCGACACCTTCATCCATCAATTGCAAAACTCCTTTGTTGAGCTGTTTGGTTTTCATCGGATCAGCATTGTCTATAAACCTAAACTGTTCCGGAGAGAAACTTGGTATTCCTTTAAAATGTAATTGCTCACCTTCAGTCATGGAATCTCCGATTTTAAAATTGCCAGAATCATAAAGACCGACAATATCACCAGGGAATGCTTCATCAACAATAGACTTTTTAGATGCCATAAAAGCAGTGGGGTTAGAAAACTTCATTTTCTTTCCTTGGCGGACATGGAGATAATTTGTGTTACGTTCGAATGTTCCACTGCATATTCTTAAGAAAGCAATTCTATCTCTGTGTTTTGGATCCATATTCGCATGAATCTTAAATATAAATCCAGAAAATTTTGCTTCATCTGGTTCTACAGTTCTTTCCTCTGTTACTCTAGCAAGTGGACCTGGAGCGATCTCAACGAATGCATCAAGCATTTCCTTAACACCAAAATTGTTTATAGCACTACCAAAAAATATTGGATTCAATTCTCCACGTAAATAGCTTTCTCTATCAAATGGAGGATATACCTCCTCAAGCATGGTAATTTCCTCTCGTAATTCATTAGCCAATCTTTCCCCAACTTTTTCGTCTAAGATCGGATCAGATAAATCCTCGATTGCTATGATGTCTTCATCCACTTGCTTACCATGTGGCGAGAAAAGGTTTAATTTTTTTTCATAGATATTGTAAACACCTTTAAAGTCTTGCCCCATTCCCACAGGCCAGGACAGTGGACAAGCTTTCATATTCAGTTTTTGCTCTACCTCATCTAAAAGGTCAAAACCATCCTTTCCTTCTCTATCCATTTTGTTAATGAAGACAATCATCGGAGTATTACGTGTTTTACATACGCTAACCAATTTTTCTGTCTGTTCCTCGACACCTTTTGCCACATCAATAACTACAATTGCACTATCTACCGCTGTCAATGTTCTAAAAGTATCTTCAGCAAAATCTTTGTGACCTGGCGTATCTAAGATATTAATTTTTTTATCTCTATAGATGAATGCCATTACAGAAGTCGCAACAGAGATTCCTCTTTGTTTTTCGATTTCCATAAAATCGGAGGTGGCATGTTTTTTTATTTTATTCGACTTTACTGCACCTGCAACTTGGATCGCACCACCGAAAAGCAGTAACTTTTCTGTCAATGTAGTTTTACCTGCATCTGGGTGACTGATAATCCCGAAAGTCTTACGCTTGTCTATCTCTTGCTGTAATCCCATTTTATTCTAATTTTCGACCGCAAAAGTACTAAAAATTGAATGGAACTTTTTTATTCTAAATATGATTGTATATTCTATTATAATTGTATTATTTTCTGCGCAGTAGTCATAACTTAATCTAGCTATGTTTTGGTTTTTATATCAAGTATGTAAATATGTTTTTGTGCTAATATTCCCGTTTATCCTATTAATTAGAGGTAGTGTATATTTGCATCATGAATATAACTTAGTGCCATATGCTTGTGTACTAGGTGGAGTTATTCTAACTGCTGTTTTACTTTTTATCTATTTGACCTTTTTCTTTGAAAGTTTTACTGGAAAATATGGTAGCTCTTCTGCATTTAAACGTCGGGTTTTTATTTCATTTTTTGTAGTCTCAGTTTATGTAATACATGGAGTGCTTTTTTTTAATACCAGTAATTTTAAAACAGCAGCAATAAAAGAGGAAGTTACTGATTTGCATCCAATATTGCGATTGAGCTTAAGTACCTTGATTCATTTAGATAAGGATTTGGTTGTGACTGACGCATCTAGGAAATCAAGTGACTATAGTTCTTGGGGAATGAAGGAGAATAAATCTTCATTACATTATAAGCAAAGTGACGGATACGTGTATGCGGTAGATATTAGAACTAAAAACAGATCAGAATTTAAAAACACTGCTTTGGCATTATATTTTTGGATGATGGGTTTTGATACTCTGAGACATCATGGAACAGCAGATCATTTGCATATTGGGTTGAAATAATGGCAACTTATTATAATAAAGAAAATTTTGGACATATTTTTGTATTAACATTTTTATAAAAATCATATAACACATTTATCAATGGCAAAGAGTATTATTGAAACTTTATTGAAGACAGTAGCGGACGTTCAGAAAAAAAACCAAGCTAGTAAAACTGAAGAAACTGCTGATCCTTCTGTATTTAATCTAATCAGAGAGAAACTACAAAACCTAGAAGCAAAAACGCAAGAGTCGAAAGCAACAAGAGGAAAATCTCCAAAAAGTATTTTGGACTTAATTAAAAAAGAAGTTGCTGGTGTTAGAAGCCAAAACAAAAAAGATGCAAACGTAGCTACTGCGCCAAAATCTATTTTTGATTCTATCTTAAAGAAAATTGAGGATAAGCCAATGCGTCAAGCAAGCACAGGTGTAAAGAAAATAGTAGAAGATTTCAATTTAGATGTTTCTAAAATACCAAGTGAAATATTACAACAAGTACAAGGTAAATATGCACAAGATCGTAAAGTATTCGATCAGCAATATGCACAAGCAATATTTGACTTGAGCAAGCAGTACAAGTAAAAAAAAACAGGCAATTAAAATTTAAAAGACCCTTAGCAGAAATGTTGAGGGTCTTTTTTTGTTAAATACTTATTTATAGAATACCATAAAGTGGATTATTATAATATCTTTATATTGAGTGAATAAAGAGACTATACATAAAATTCGAAACAGAGATCAAGAAGGCTTGAAAGAATTGTATCATGCATATTCAGATGTTTTATACGGAACTATATATCGTATCGTCAAAGATGAATTTACATCGCAAAATATTCTACAGAAAAGCTTTCTCAAAATTTGGAATAGTATTGAGCAGTACGATGAAGAAAAAAGTACATTATTTACTTGGATGAATACTATTGCCAAGAATTCCGCAATAGATAAAGTAAGATTAAAAAGTTTTCAAAACAATAAAAAAACCGAATCCGAAGATTCACTCGTATTTAGTAATAACCACGCAAATACTAATGTAAGTGGAATAGATACAGACAAACTTTTGAAAAAATTAGAGTCTAAATATAGTAGTGTTCTTAATAAAATTTATCTCGAAGGATATACTCAGAGAGAAGTTTCCGAATTGTTAGATATTCCATTAGGAACAGTAAAGTCTAGATTGAAGATTGCCATTAGAATTTTACGTGATGAATTGAAAAGTGAAAAGAAATTATTTTTAGGATTTTTATTTACCATACTAATCTTGTTATGGCTATGAGTTTAACCGAAATACGAGAATCTGGATTACTGGAATTGTATATTATCGGTAATCTCAGTCTTTATGAATCAAAAATTGTTGAGGAGGCTATATCTAATTTCCCTGTCTTAAAGCAAGATTTATATGAAATAGAACAATCATTAGCATTTTATTCAAAGGCACATTCTATTCCTGCACCACCAATTACACTAAGCAATATATTAAATGAATTAGGTAGTGAACCAAAAATAAATAAAGACAGCAACAACAATAAAAAAAATAATATCAACCCACCAGCTGCGTCTATATTTGGTAAATTGTTGTGGCCACTAATATTTGCAATCACATTTGCTGTAAGCTATTGGACGATCTCTAATTTATTATCAACTAATGATTCTTTGGAAAAGCAACTTGCTAGTTGTCTACAAAGTAATGAGGAAATAAACGATGAGTTATTAATATTGGAGCAAATTAGAAATAGAAATAACAATATTGTTTTTGTAGACGCTACAGAAAAGTACCCAGAGACCAAACTCATTATTCATGATAATCAAACTGATCAGAAAACATTTATTCAAGTCCAAAATTTACCAGAATTGGCTTCCGATCAAAGTTTTCAATTGTGGTCACTAAAAGCAGATTCTGATCCAATACCACTAGATGTTTTTCAAAGAGATTCAGCAAGTATATTTGAGGTACAACATGTATCTAGCACTAATGCTTATGCCATAACAATAGAGCAAGAGGGTGGTAGTACATCACCAACACTCGAACAGCTAATTGGAGTTTTTAGCATATCAGGATAATTTTTTTTCACGTCAAAAGATCCAAAATCAATTCCATCCTCGTAGGTAGATTAAATTCTTAAAACAAAATTTAATTAGTCTATGAAAAATTTAAAATTTTATTTTTTAGCCCTTACATCGATATTCATATTTGCTTGTGGATCAGATGATGATATGTTTTCTGTAGAAACAGAGACATTTAATTATACAATACACAATGGTCAGACAGTACCTGCTGCACCATATGGAGGCATACATCCGAATGATGTTACAGCATCGATGACCTTAGAGTCATTAGAAAATGGCAATACTATGGTTACGATTACTTTAGAAAATACAATTTCTGGAGCTACATATCATATGCATGCACATGATGCTGCTGACGCTTCATCTACACCAAACGGAACTCCTTATGATGAAACGCCTAATAGCAATATATTTGCTCAAGCATTATTAGGCACTGGAGGACAAGCTTCAGTATCTCAGGAAGCAAAGATTTCATTCAGTGATTTGATTAATGATTACAGTGGGTTTTTCGTAATTCATGACCCTTTACAAGGTTTAAGTACAGTTGACATTACAAGCTATTTAGTGGTAGGTTCTTTTGCTAGAACTCAAAATAATCCAACCCTAAACTCCAGTACTTTTAGTTATGATTTTAATACTGGACAGCTAGTTCCTAGCTTTGCATATTCAGGTAGTCATTCAACAGATTTAAAGGCGACCATTCAAGTTGATGAATTGGCTGATAGTAGATCTAGAGTTACAGTAAGAATTATGAATTCTCTAGAAGGCGAAACTTATCATAGTCATGCGCATGATATGGCAGATGCTGCAACTACTCCAAATGGAACACCTTATATCGAGGCTCCTAATGTTGGGGTGTTTGCTGCAAGTATTTTAGGAAATGGCGCAACTGCTGGTGCAGCTGTAATTTCTGAAACTTCTTTTGATAGTATTACGACTAGCTATGATGGTTTTTTCGTTGTACATGATCCACTACAGACACTTACTACAGTAGACCCAACTACTTATATAATTCTAGGAGTTTTCGCAAGGTAAATTATATAATTTATATAAGGTCGTCAATCCCGAAAACCGGTTTATTTTTTAATCTGAAATTTTTTTAAAATGAAAGCACTTCTACATATAATCGTATTAATATCTATAGCAACTCATCTTTATTCCTTTAATGAATCTGCATTAAAGCCAATTAGTCAATTTTGTTCAAGCGCCACCGATAGTTTAGAAATTGATATACAAGACATTCGATCTCAACTTTTCATAAGTTCAAATACTATGGGTAAGTTTGGGTTACTGAATTTTGATTATGATGATAATGAAAACTATTGTGAGTTTCCTTCAAGCGATTTGGATGCTGATGGAATCTATTATGATAAATTCCAAGATCAATTGTTTCAATTAAACAGGACAGCTAATGTCATTGACAGATATGATAATGTCATGAGTAAAATAGCTGTTGGAGAAACGCCTGAAGTTTCTATGAGTTCTAGTTCTGATTTTATCAATGGGAGAGAGATTGCAGTTATAGGTGACAGACTAATAGTTGCTCAAGATGCTAATGATGCCAATGGTCAACAAAATAAATTTATCGTTTACCAGATAACAGCAGATACTATTATGTTAGAAAAATCTATAGATACTGAAATTAACCTTTGGGGAATTCAATTTATAAATGGAGACCTTTGGGCGGTAGAGGATAATTCTGATAGATTAGTATGGTACAGTGATTTTCTAAATATTAACGATGATATAGTTTCTCCAGATGGTTCAGTAGTGATTGAAAATATGATCAGAACTCATGGTTTGACTTATTATGCAGAAGATGATTTAATGTTGTTAACAGATGTGGGAGCAGCATCTTCTCCAGATGATGGTGCTTTTCTCGTAGTTGCAGACTTTAGTTCTACAATTACAGATGGAATGATATCTGAGGATGAGCAACTAAGAGTCGAAGGAATTAACTCGAATTTAGGAAATCCAGTTGATATTGCATTTGATTTTAATACTGAGATTATCTATGTAGCAGAAAGAGCAAATGAAGGTGGGAAGATATTATCATTTGATATTCCTGTGAGCAGTCAAGATCTAGTGCCTGAGAATTCTTGGGCTTTTGCTGGTGCATCAGCAGTTTATCTAAATAGTAATAGAGTAAAAGATCAATACATTCCATTTAATCCTGAGTATGATGGAAGACTATTGTTTACAGGAAGACTATCAGGTAACAATCAAGTGCCTACTGTTTCTACTAGTGCAACTGGAGTAATGGGTATACTATTAAACACTGAAATGAATTCTGCAACGTTTAATCTTTCTATTAGTGGATTATCAGGAAATATCACAGGAGTACATTTACACGAGTCCCCTTCCGGTCAAAACGGTGACGTGGTTTTAAATCTTACAGATCAATTTTTAAATAATAGAATTTCTACAGAACTTCCAGTTGATAAAGATTTACTGAATAAATTAATGCATGGCAATATTTATGTCAATGTACATTCGGAAGTATTTCCAGATGGAGAGTTAAGGGCACAGTTACTACTAGAGAAAGACTTAAGTTTTGTAAATTGGATTTCAGGAGAACAAGAAGTTCCAGCAGTAGAAACAGAAGGTATAGGTCTTATAAGTGCAAACCTAACTCAAGTTATGAACCAGCTAGAAATCAATGCACTTTTCAAAAACTTAAGTAGTCCAATTATAGGAGCACATTTACACAATGCTGCAGAGTCAGCAAACGGAGATGTTGTGGCTGATCTATCAACTATGGTATTTCAAAACACAATAATCGGAACGGTATCAGCAGCAGACTTTGTTGGTGAATTAAAAGCGGGAAATATTTACCTCAATATACATACAGAAGAAAACCCAGGTGGAGAGATAAGAGCACAATTAAACCAATGGACAGGAATAAATACTGATGGCTGGATCTCAGGAGACCAAAGTGTTCCCCAAGTTTCTACTGGTGCACTAGGTTTCGTAGCTACAAATGTTGATCCTGAAATGGAAAGTATAACGATATGGGCTTTGACACTAAACTTAGATAATGGTATTGCAGCTTCGCATTTGCATCTTGGTGCACAAGGGCAGAATGGTGACGTCTTGTTATCCCTAGATGAAGGCATTAACGGAGAGATGATAAACCTTAATACAAGTAATTTTGATGATAGTATAATTACTGAATTGGTAGGAGGGAATGTATACCTTAATATTCATACTGCATCAAATCCAGATGGAGAGATAAGAGCGCAGTTATATCCATTAACTCGTGATAGTTACAATTTTGATATCTGTACTTCGCAAGAAAATAGTGAAGTTATTAATGCTGACTCTGCTAACGGTGGAGCAATATTAAGTCTAGATCGAAAACGAAGCAATATGCACTTGATGGCAGTAGTGTCAAATACTTCCGGTGATATCTCTGGTGTGCATTTACATCAAGCCCCAATGAACGAAGATGGTGATGTAATTCTTGATCTTAGTTCTAATTTATCAGACAATGGCGTTTTTCTTTACTATGGAATTACAGATTTTAGAGACATAATTGGAGCCCCTATAAAGGAAGAAAGAGTATATATTAATTTTCATACAGAAGATAATCCTGGTGGAGAATTACGGGGGCAAGTAATTAAAGAATTATTATGTGAGATAGCTACATCAAGCATTAATAATGTTATTGGAAAGCAAGAAATTGTACTCTATCCTAACCCAGCAAAAACACATATTAATTTAAAATATCCAAGCGCTGAAAATTTCTCTTATTTCGATATATTTAATAGTGCTGGGATGTTAGTGAAAACAGGAAAGTTGTCAGAAGAACAAACCACACTTCTTATAAGTGATTTACATTCGGGAAATTATTATATCCGCATACAATCATTAAATGATATACAGGTAATTAAATTTTCTAGGTTGTAGACACTCATAGATGTCATTAAGTTTTACCAGAGCAATAATTTTTGCTCTGGTTTTATTTTGGCTGCATATACAAATTATGATATTAAATATTCCACACAAAAATTATAAAAACCGTTATATCGTTTAGAAATACTCATTATATATTTGGATATGCCTGTGTTTTTTTGCTTTGATTTTACAAATTTTATTTCTTTAACCAGTGGTAGTTTAATAACCTTAGTTTGTTTTACAGTAATTTCTATAGGAATAAATTTATTAAAAAATTACGTTGACTTTTTTAAGTGCTAGATCAGTATTGCAAGTTTCAGTAAAGTTGATGCAGCATCTTTATGTAGATATAGAGAAGTCTGTTTATCTAATGATTTAGGCAAGCAGTACAAGTAAGAAAAACAGGCAATTAAAATTTAAAAGACCTTCAACTGTTTTGTTGAAGGTCTTTTTTTGTTATTTGTTATGTGATGTCACTTATTGTTTCACCACTTTCGTAACCTCAGTAAACCCATCTTCATTTTGAATCTGTAATAGGTAAGTACCTGAAGTATAATTATCATTATTAATAAAGTTTCCTTCCATATCAAACATAGAAATAAAAATGACGGATTGTGATATGTGGCGTCTCTGTGAGGAACGATCAGATATGCCATCATCATGTCTTGTTAGCCACCGTTTTTATTTTCTTTTAAACTTTCTTCAATTTCTTTAATCAATTCCTTATAGTCTAATACTTTAAAAGTTTTGAATAATTTAGTGTCGACTTCAAATGCTTCAAATAGAACTTTTGAACGATGATACATTATCTTATCGTTTGTGACGAAAATATCGGCATGAGCTCCATAGAAAGAATGAAATCCATCTTCTATAGTATTGTTAAATCTATTTTTCTCACTTAATTTATCTGGGCGGAATCCAAACAATCCTAATTGGTTATAAGCACTGAGGTAATAGTCGAAGAATATTGGGTCTTTGTGATGTCTTTTTACATCTTCGTTTACCAATTCTGAAAACGATTTCCCAATTGATGTATTAGGAAGAAATGAATCAAGTTTTTGTATCGGCAATTGCCAATTTGAAGTATTTGGATCTAAATTTAAATCTTCTTTTAATCCTTTTCTTAGTTCATTGTAATCTTGAGGATTGTTTTCGAAATTCGAACTCATTTTTGCCATATCATCCAATAAATCCGTAATATTTCCAGTTTCAAAAAAGGATTTATATTGCTTCAATAGAACATTTCCAGTTTCAGTTTTTTCAATTTCTTCGGTATTTGGCAAAATTGATTTCAAGTTTATTCCCTCGAACATACTTTTAATATCAATACTTAAGTCATCGCCAATATCATCAAATATCTTCGAAATTGGTTTTTCATTTTCTTTATCTTTTCGTATTTCGTGAAAGAATTTAATTATATCTCTTTTTTCAAACCTTATTTCATTAATTCCAAAGTATTTAGCAATAATAGAATCTCCAGAAGTTCTTCTTAAGAATTCTAAATCAGAATCAATTTTCTCTTTATTTTCTTCGTATCTTTTATTTAAGTCTGAAAGATGTGAAGGAGAATATGGAATTGATATTTCATTTTGATATTTTGACAATATTTTCCCAATAGAAATGAATGGTTCTCTAACGGAATCTTTAATTCCTTTAAGAGTATTCCAATCCATGTATACTATTTTCTTTGTTCTATTCATTTTTTTAATGGAGGCTAACTTGACAGTATAAAGAAGTATCAGTATTTATTCCGCTAATAAAAATATGTT
>JAHDBF010000081.1 GCA_020630525.1 Saprospiraceae bacterium | reverse complement strand
GTAAACTTATCGGCACGTTTTACATCATTCCAGATCGCTTGATATTCATGTGTAGCTACATGGATCGGTTGATTAGATTTAATATTTTCGGTTAATCCATATTTGGGTTTTTCTGTAATCAATTCTTCTGAGAATGTTCCCAAAAGTCTATCCCAAATAATAAAAACGCCTGCATGGTTTCTGTCTAAATATTTGATGTTAGACGCATGATGTACTCGATGATGAGATGGTGTGTTAAATATGTATTCTATTGGCGCAGGTAGTTTTCTGACAAACTCAGTATGTACCCAGAATTGATAAAATAAATTTAGGGACATAATAGTAATAATCATTAGCGGATCAAATCCTAAAAAAGGTACGATCAACCAAAAGAAATATTTATGAAATCGCTCACCAACACCTTGACGAATTGCTGTCCCAAAATTCATGGTCATGGCAGAGTGATGAGGCACATGACCAGCCCAAAATAAGCGGACTTCATGATTGCTTCTATGAAACAAATAATAAATAAAATCATCGATAAAAAACAACAATATCCACGCCCACCATTGTCTACCGATAATCTCTTTTAGCGGAGTGATTTCATGTATATGATAAAACGCAATAAACGCCAATAACAAAATTCCAGCCTCTAAAATCAATGTAAAAACGAGCATCCAAACGGAAGCAATAAATTCATTTTTTCGGTATAGATTTAATCCTTCTTTTCTATCTGCCCAAAATTCTAATACGATAGCGATAATAAATATCGGAAACGAAATCAGTTTAAGATTATCCTGAGCTATCTGATCTAAGTAAAATTGAATATCCATTTTTGATCCAGTTATGGTTAATATTAGGTCAAAAAGATATGGATTTTATACAACTTATGGTTTATTATTTCGCTTAGATTTTTAAATTCAAAGAGATGAGACAATTATGAGTAGAGTTTGTCTTATTGTAATTCTAAAACAGGTGTTTCAGTATTTGTAACTTTCTCTTTACAAGCCAATATTTCTGTCATAAAATCACTGGTCTTATCGACTACAATTTGAATGTCTTTGGATTGCATATCAGAACACATCACATGTGCGCCAACAGATGCTAATTTTAAAAATTGCTTTTTTTCTTTAGATGTTGACAATTGTTCAATCATTTTTTCTACAGCATCTGTTGAGATCGTTTTGTCTTGTATCTCTTCATTTTCATACCATACAACAGACAATACTGGCTGGGTAATTTTTTTGAAGGTTTCTTCAGTCATGGTACTATTTAGTAATTTTCTCAGTGACACCAATGCTTCAAGTACATATTCCATGGTCCAAAAATCATGACAAATAGGAGGAAGATTGACTACTCTAGTTTTACTACCTTGGATTAATTGTGCCAACTTCAGACCAAATGGCATGGTCAGTAATTTGGAGTTTTGATCGTAGATATCAATATTGGGAGAGTAGAAAATACCAGCATGGATTTCTGGATCGTGTGCCATCGCAGCCAATCCAAGTGTTCCGCCAGTAGAACATCCCAAGAGGATTACCTTGTCTCCTATTTTTTTTCCTATTTCTATAGCTTCCAATGCAGAATCTACAAATTCTTGTGATGTTAATTCTCCCAATTCTGTTTTACTATCGATACCATGTCTTGCAAGTCTGGACAAATACATATTGTATCCAAATTTATCAGAGATGGCATAATGGACAGGATCACCTTCGACATGGCTTGCGCTAAAGCCGTGGAGATAAACGATACTATATTCTGTTTTTGCTAATGAATCTTGCCAGTAAAAATTTGCTTCGTTTCCAGTCCTAATATCTTTAGTTGTAGTTTCTTTATTAGCGACGTATTCTTCTAATGCATTAAAGTCTGTTGGAACAGTTGGTTTTAAATAATCAATTTCATCGGTATGACCAAATGGCCAAAAGTATATACCTAATCCCAATGTAAAGATTCCAAGAATCAACCATAAAGTTGATTTTATTAATTTCCTAATTATGTTCAAATCTGATGATTATCTATTTACAGAAGAGGCAAGTATAACGTTAGTAGTATATGTTTTGTTTTTTCTAACATACTCAATCCGTATTTCTTGACCTATTTGTTTTGATTCTAAGTTAAGTATTAGTTCATTATTGGATTTTATGCGTTCTCCATTGATAGCAATGATGACATCACCTGATAAGATTGCACCATTCGATGCTCGCTTTATACCTTGCAGTCCAGCTTTTTTTGCAGGTGTATTTTCTCCTACATTTTTAATCATTGCTCCTTGTCCTTCAAAATAAGAATTAGGAACAAGATTTATTCCTAAGATCGGTCTACGTACTTCACCATATTTTATAATATCTGGAACTACATATTTTACTTCGTCAACAGGAATCGAAAACCCAATACCAGCAGATGCACCTGACGGACTGTAGATTGCTGTATTTACACCGATTAATTTTCCACCAGAATCTAATAGTGGACCACCAGAGTTTCCAGGATTTATAGCAGCATCGCTTTGGATTACATCTTCTATAGTTCTGTTGTTTTGAGTTTTTATTTCTCTACCCAATGCGCTTATTATTCCTGTCGTCAAACTTTGATCTAAACCAAAAGGGTTACCTATCGCATACACTGATTGTCCCACCCTTAAGTTTGCAGAGCTACCGATAGGAATTGGACTTAATTGTAATTTGGGATCCATAATTCTTAATACTGCTAGGTCTTTGTTTGGCTCGGTTCCTATTACTGTGGCATCATAGGTTTTTTGATCTGATAGCGTTACAGATACCCTTTGACTTCCTTCTATAACATGATGATTAGTGACGATGTGTCCATATTCATCCCAAATAAATCCTGTTCCAGATCCTTGAGGAATCTCAAAAATATCCATCGACCATCTATCTTGACGCAGTGAAGAAGTATTGATAAAAACGACAGAAGGTGCAGACTTTTCAAAGAGACTTATGGTCTCAAGTTCTTGAGAGGTATAATTTCCATTTATACTGGAAGCGACATTTCTATAATCCTCATTTTCTTTATCAATATTTTTCTCATCCTGTTTTTCTTTTGATGAATTTTCTTCAGTAAATTTAATAGGGATGGCAGTAGGTTGATTGATTACTTGAGTATCTAATGGCGAATTTATTTTTGTTCCAATGAATATTCCACCAGTTAAAATAAGTATGCCAAGTATAGTATAAATAGCTTTCATAATATCAGTTGAATTATATTAACGAAGGTATTACAAATTTGATTTTGAAGTGAGAATATTAATATTAAAATGTCCTTAAATTCTCTCAAATATATTCTTTTGCGATAATCATTTTTTAATAATTAGTGACCACATTATTCCAATATTAAATATAGGATTTGAAGTATTATACCAACATTAAAAATATACGCACAATCGGTTAAAATCAATTGTGCGTATTGAAAACAAATAACATTAATTTTCTTCTAGTATCAATCTTGTCAAGGATTATTTTCCTTCGTTTATATTTATATCTCCTAAGTCGTACCAATTTACATTTCTAGATAAATACATCACAATAGCTAGGATCGTAAATAGCCCAATGCTGCCAGCCAATAAAGCAAATACTTCCAACTGTAATAAGACAAAAATATAAGCATAAAGTAGGATAAGTATTATCAATAGAATACCAGCATAAGTTTTTTTCTTAAAAATAAACGAACTGTAAAATGCGATTAGACCAATTACCGCTCCCGAAGAAATCAAGTATGCGTAATTGAAGCTGATATGTTCTGACAGAGACAATAGAAGAAAGTAAAACAAGGTCAAAGCAATCCCGACCATAGCATATTGGATAGGGTGGATACGGATTTGGTTTAACATTTCAAAAAAGAAATAAATGAGAAAGGTCAAGAAAATAATCATACTCGCATACTTTGCACTACGCATGTTTTTCTGATATTGATCAACAGGTTGTAGGAGTTTCACGCCAAAAATTCCTTTCGATTTTTCAACTTGTTGATCATTATTTTTCCAAACTAATGGAATGTTTCTATTAAATTTGCTTAGTTTCCATTGACTTGTAAAACCTTGTTCTGTAATTTCATGCATTGGTAAATGATCTCCTACAAAACTTGGTGAATGCCAGTCTGAAGATATTTTTACTTGGGTTTCTTCAGCTAATGGTAATAGTTGGAATGATCTCGATCCTCGTAATGTTGTATTAAATTTAAATTCATATTTCTCTTTTTCTGGATTTATTTTGATCTTAGAATTAACCCCGCCAGATGGGAACATATAGTTTTGATTGGTTCCGGGTTCAAATATTAGCTTTTGAGTACCAAAGTTTGCGATAATGTTTTCTTGGATACTTTCACTATTTGAAATTGCAACGCAGACTTGAGCATTTTCCCATTTGATTTCATGTGCATGATTTAGTTTCTTTTTAATTTTATGAAAATTGAAACTTCCTTCCATATTGAGTTTAGCGGTATATAGAATTGCTTCATAGATACCACGTTTCTTTTTATTGGAAATTAAGTTAATATCGATATTCATAGTTTCGGGTACAATATGTAGCTCAAAATCGTTGTAAAAGTCTTTTCCGTTTGAATCTGTAATTTTTGTATTATATGGAATGGTAATAATAACTCCATTGATCTTTTGATCTTTTCCCCAAGAAGCTGCGATTTCATTTTCTGTGCTTTCCTGTAAGTTTTGACGTTCGTAAATTAGAGATTTTAGCATACCATTTGGAACCAATAGTAGCACTACAAGGAATAAGATGAATATGATCTTAAAATAGAGACGATTTGATTTTGAAAATTTCATTATGTATTATTTAAAAGTACTTTGAAAAACAAAGCAAAGTGATAAAAAAATATTATTTGTGTTTATTAATTAATTTTTCCAATGTATTTAAGTGTTTTTTGAAAGCCAGCTTACCGAGTTTTGTAGCTTTAAATTTTGTATTGGGTTTTTTACCGATAAAGCTTTTTTGCACAGAGATGTATGCTGCCTTCTCTAGTGCTTTAATGTGGCTAGCCATATTTCCATCAGTAAGTCCAAGACTTTCTTTAATGTCCTTAAATGATGCATCATTTTCCACCACTAAAATGGAAAATATTGATAGCCTAATTCGGTTATCAAGTATTTTATCTATGCCTGATAAATCCATTATTCGTATTTATAATACATGATAGCACCGTAGAGAATATGTAAAATGCCAAATCCAACTGCCCAAATAAACAAACCAAAACCAGGATAAAATAAAGCGACCATTCCGAGTAGTATTTCTGCAATACCTAAGTTTTTTACATCGCTAAAGGTGTAGTTTCCAGCAGAATATAATGCAAGACCATAAAAGATCAGAGATGCCGATGCAATGAGATTTATATACCCATAGAAAATTAAAAACAATATGAATACTCCTCCAGTGATTAGTGGAACCAACATATTAATGATTAGGTTCTTTGATGATTTATTCCAAAGCTTGGAATCTTGTTTTTTTGCTTTTCTGTAACTCAATATGATACCTGTAATTATTGCAAATACTAAAACAAGCAGCGCAATAGTAAACAGCTTAAATGCTTCGGCAGAATATAGATTTTCCTGAAAACTGCGATACAAGACTTTATCAGAATAATAAATGGTGCGATATGCAATGTAAGCACCAATGAGCGCATATACGCCAGCCAAAATGCCTGACAATCCACTCAGGGAAATGAAGCGTGTCCGATCTTCCATTATACCTCGGATCGCACTTAAATCGTCTTGATATTTATTGTTCATAAAAGTACTTTGTATTGCAAAGTACAGAATTTATTTTAAATAAATCAAATTATAGAAAAATTAAAGTTTTATAAATTGAATTAACGAGTCGTCCATTGTTATGAAATAGCTGCCAATACGAGTAGGGTAAGCACAATAACTATTAGAGGCAATAAATGGACAAATGATGCAATCTGAATGTCTGATGAGCTGTTTGTGTGTGGTATATTCATTACACTTAATTTTTGGGTTATGAATGTTTCGTGCTACAATGTATTATATTAAACAAATAGATTTTCATTTTATTATTTGAATATTAAAAAATGGGTGTTTACCCTCAAAGGGTAATTATTGACTTATCCGACTTAATGATTTAATTGAAATAAAATTTATTGTCAAATGGATAAATGTAGCTGCATTATAATTTATTAAATCAACTTCTTTATTGTTGTCAATTTTGAAAAAATTCAATTTCATTGCTATGAAAAATCAAAAAGAAATTGAGGTTTTTATCATCAAGAAATTACATTTTAAAAAGTAGATGGAGTAAAAATGCAGTCTATTATCGTAAGGTTAGAAACATAGCATTGTCATTAATTAAGTGCGTCTATTGATCAAGAAGAACGCTAACTGATTGATAATTAGAATATTGGCAAAGTATTTGTAATTAACAATATGTGTTAAAGTGCAGAATGTCCATTTGCGCTTAAATATTGTATTCATTAAATAACTAATGATTGCTAATTTATAGCTGATGATGGATGATGTTTTAAATCCTTAAAAATGGTTTCAATCTCGACCAACATTAGGAAATTTTGAAAATAATTTAATTATATTTTTATGACAAAAATTAAAGATCTTAAAAACGAGGAATGGAAAAAAGTAAAATTACCAGCACCTCACAGAAGCAAGACTTATTATGTGTCATCTAGAGCGAGATTAAAGTCGATAGACAAGAAAACTAAGGATGAATACCTGTTAAAATTAAGGCCAGATCATCATGGTCATTTAAGAGCAAGTTTAAAATTGTCGACTGGACTTAATTATGCGCTCTGGTTGCATAAAGCAATGGCAGCTGTGTTTGTTAAAAAACCTTCAAGAAAGCATACTTTAATCATTCACAAAAATTTTAAAAGGGATGATAATAAGCTTTCTAACCTAGCTTGGGTGACCAAAGAAGAGCACAGAGAATACATTAAAAAAAGATTGGCTGCCTTGGGAATTACTTACCACAAACGAGGCGGCTCTTCAAAACTGGATGAAAAGAAAGTTGCTCAAATCAAGAAATTATTGATTAAAGGTAAGAAGACTAAAAAAGCAATTGCTGAAAAATATGGCGTGAGTTCTACTCAATTAAAGAGAATAGAAAGAGGAGAAAACTGGAGTTCTGTTGAGCCAGCAAAATAGTAATATAGTAAAAATAGTCAAGTAAATATAATTAAGACTTAGCTACTTTGGTCGTATTTTACGTCCAAAGTAGTAATGGTTTTTATGTCTTATTTGATTGATAAATATTATGGTTTTGTAGTTGCTAAAAATGTGCTTTTAGCTGCTCTTTTTATCGTCCCGATAACTGCTATTTTTTCGCAATGCGAGATTGAAGTAACGGTAAATTATGTAAGTCTTAATCTTGCAGCAGGGTGTGATTTTAATGACACCAACGGTCCAGATCCGACCATACTCATGGCAGACCTAAATGGGAACAATATCCTATGCTCCGAAATCAAAGATTTTATCCAAGCTTCTGGTCCAGTCCAAAATGAGCCGATAAATGCCTCTAATTCTTCTGGATGTAGTGCACCAACAATTTTTCTTGGAACTTACCCATTGGGAACGCAAAATTTAACCTACAACATAGAAATATTTGAAAAAGATGGGACATGTTGTACTCCGTATTTTGCATTTGGCCCATTTGGAGATTCTGACTATGCATCGGGTCAGCACAACTTTAACCTACAGCAAATATCAGGTACTGTCGATGTTGGCAGTTGTATTTCTTTTAATTATGAATTGCAAATTGATACTGTCGGGAACATAGGCAGTTTTATCACAGGAGATTATTGCTACAATCACATAGAAATAATTGATGGTATAGAATATAGCATTGATAATCCTTTAAGCCAAATAAATCTTGGTCCCATTAGCAATCAAGGTTGCGACTCTATAGTGACAGTATTTTTAAATTTTTATGAAGAACCTGCATTGACGATTACCGCGCCAAGTGGGATTTGTATAAATAGTTATGCACAATTATCGGTAGATCAAGACTACCCAAGCTATATGTGGAGTACGAATGAGACAACACAGGAAATAGAAATTTTTGATGATGAAGAATATTCTGTAACCATTACAGATAATAATGGATGTACTAAAGATACCTCGATTCGGATTAATTTTTATCCGCAAAACGAATTGATAATCTCTGGACCTGATTCAATATGTGATCCATTGATAGATCAGACACCAATATTCTTAAATGCCACAACTGGGTTTGAAACTTATACATGGAGCGATGGTGGAGATGATTCCCAATTGGAGATTTTTAACTCTGGTAACTATACGCTTACTGCAACGGATATTAATCAATGTTCTTATCAACAAGAATTTACGGTAAATACTTATTTAACTCCAGACCTTTTTATAGAAGGGAACGAGACAATATGTGCAGGTGGCTCTACAAGCTTAGAAATTATAGGAGATTTTGAATCATTAATATGGAATACTCAACAAAATACTTCAGTTATTGAAGTAGGAGAACCAGGTGAATATATCGTTGAAGTCATTGACCAGAATGGTTGCCAAAATACTCAATCAATAATTATAGTAGAAGCACCTGTAATCGAGATAACAACCAACTTATTCACTTGCGATCCTAATGAAGTTACTAGTGTTACAGATACTTACACAGACGAAAACGGCTGCCAAGTAATAGAAACAATTTCTATTGCAATTTATACAGATGGTTCATGTGATATGGATGTTGAAATCACAACGCAGTCACAACTCTGTGGAGCAAATGGTTCTATGTCTTTTGAAATAACAGAAGGCCAAGGACCATTTACGTATGAAATTTATAATGAGAATGATGATCTTATCAGTGAGGAAAGTTTGACAGAATTTTCAGCAGGGAATTATATTATAATATTTGAAAATGAATTTGGTGCTACCTTAGAAACTTCATTCGCGATTGAAGAAATTCCTTTATTGGAGTATGAAGTATTAAACCAATATCAAGGTGTTATTGGTGATTCGATTTTCTTAAGTATTAACGTAGATACGTCCCAAATCCAAAGTATTAACTGGCAAAATTTAGGAAATGCTTCTTGTCAAAAATGCGTTGCTGTGGAATATTTTATATCGGAAACTCAAGCGGAAATTATGGTTGAAATAATTGACAATAACAATTGCGTTTATCAAGAATCTATTTCTATTATTGGTGCTTTTGATGCAATAGAAGAAAATTTCTTTGTTCCGAATATTATGTACGTCAATGCTCCATCAGAAAACCAATCCTTTTTTATCAGTGGAGAGCAATTATTGCCAGAATCTAATTTTTCTATTTATGATCGTTGGGGAAATTTGATTTATACTTCCTCTAATATAAGCGACAGTTGGAATGGTGAATTCAATGGAAATTCGGTGCAGCCTAATGTATATGTGTATTGCGCAAATCTAAAATGGATAGACGGTCGATCAACGATAAAATGCGGAGATATTACGGTTATTGATTATTGATCACCACTCAATTGCAATTTTACCTATAGATTTTCTTGACTCTAAATAGTTGTGTGCTTCTGCAAGTTGATTCGATTTAAAAACTTTTCCGACTTTAGGTTTTATCACTCCTTCTTCTAATAGCCTCACTACATTTACTAAACAATGTTGTAAAACTTGCGGACGATCAT
This sequence comes from Saprospiraceae bacterium, assembly GCA_020630525.1. Taxonomy (GTDB): domain Bacteria; phylum Bacteroidota; class Bacteroidia; order Chitinophagales; family Saprospiraceae; genus JAHDBF01. The sequence goes on along the minus strand of JAHDBF010000081.1, from coordinate 6,799 downwards.
CAGCAATGCGCAACATATTAACTCCGATCAAACTTTTAGAATTCATCAACATAGGGATAGGGGAGAAAATCCCAAACTGTGCAGCAAGTTTTAATCCAGAAAGCTTTGTTGTTTTATCTCCATTAATTTGCTGAGCTGCACCAAAGAAAACCATCTTACCGCCTGGGTTTAATAATTTCATCCCTTTACTAAACGAGCTTCCACCCAAACTATCAAAGGCAACATCGATTCCTCCACCAATTTTTTTTATCTCTTGATAAAAATCAATTTTAGTATAGTCCAGTGGGTGATCGACACCGATTTCTTTTAAGTATTCCATTTTGGAGCTAGATGCAGTTCCGAATATTTCGCAGGATCTATATTTTGCAATTTGCACTAAAATACTCCCAACACCACCGGCTGCAGCTTGGATCAATACTCTATCATTTTTATGTAAAGTTATGGAGTCTTCCGCGCAAAAATAAGCAGTACATCCTTGGGTAGTTAACGCTGTGGCAGTTGCAAAATCAACGTCGTTAGGGATAACGGCTACACCTTCCGCCATCGTAGTTGCATACTCAGCATATCCTCCAAATCTTGTCATTGCTGTGACTCGATCTCCTTCTTTAAGACCATGTACATTCTTACCGACGGCAGACACAAATCCAGCTACATCATATCCCAAAACACACGGTCTTGGTGGAGCATCTGGATACAATCCTCGACGCGCTACAACATCAGCAAAGTTTAATCCAAAAGTATGAACCTTAATGGTAACTTCTCCTTCCGATGGTGTAGGGATTTCTGAGTCTCTTAACTCAAAGGCTTTGTTGCTAGATCCAAATTTGGTAAGAAAAAATGCTTTCATAAAAATGGGTATTTGAGAAATTTAGAATTTAAAGATACATGATTCTGAACCAATAATGGAACACAAAATTTGCTTTTAAATTTTTCATAAAATCCAATGGTTAATTAGCTCATATAAATTTAGACCTTGTAGTTATATTCAGAATAATTATTTGATTGAAGTTGTAAATAGACGACAAGGTCAAAATAAATTTTGTAGCGTGCGCCTCGCATTAAATTAATTAAACGTTAAAAAGAAATAACTTTCAATATTTATATGTTGGGTGCTTGTCTTAGAATTTAATCTTTGGTACATTTGTGTTGAATTTGACTTCTGATATTCAATTCGATTTTTCCAAAATTATTTTTCGAGAATTCCCAACCAATGATCTAGGCTTGTGCGTCTAAATTATTGAAGTTAATCGCTTCAATTTTCTAGTCACAGAATCCTAACATTAGGTTTTATTTTTTGCCTACTCAATTGGGCAAAATTTCTGAAATGAAATATTCGGATAGATATTGAGTCGATAGTAGAATTTTATTTTTTAAAAGTTTAGTTTTTTTGTAATCCATGAACAAAACATTTTTTTGTATCCTTTGCGTATTAGCATTGCAGTCCTGCCGTATGAGTAAAATGGGCATATGGGCAATATCTGATTATCACAGATATCCAATATTTAAAAAGGATGTGGTGCAATGTAATGATGGTGATTGTTTTCACTTTGCTAACGGTACGGAAAAATACGCTAATTCAATATCTAATATTACTTATGCTCCATTAAACTCAAAGAATGGAAGAATTGAGCCTATTAAATTGGGTGAATTTTTGGATAAAAAAACTTCTACTACAGGATTTTTGGTGATAAAAAATGACAGTATCTTGTATGAAGAATATTTTGATGGATATGATCAGAATTCTTTGCTTACCTCTTATTCTGTTGCTAAATCTTTTACTTCGGCTCTAGTAGGTATTGCCATAGAAGAAGGCTTTATTCAGAGTGTCCATGACCCAGTAGCTAAGTACTTAACTCAATATAATATTCAAGACCCAAATTGGCAATTGTTAACTGTTGAACATTTATTAAACATGAGATCAGGATTTTTGTATGATGAAAAATCATTCACAAATCCAAATAAAGGAATCGCAAAATTGTTTTTTTCTAAGAATGTCGATGACGTTATTAATGACATCCAGTTTAAATACAAACCAGGGACACACCATAAATATAGTAGCTTAGATACCCAGATTTTAGGGTCACTATTAGAGACTGTAACAGGACAAAGTCTGGCAAGTTACTTACAAGAGAAAATTTGGATTCCATTGGGAATGGAAGGAAGTGCCAATTGGAGTTTAGATAGCAAAGCTGGTGAAAACACTAAAAGTTATTGTTGCTTAGAGGCGACGGCTAGAGATTATGCAAAACTTGGAAGACTTTATTTAAATCTTGGAAATTGGAATGGAAAACAAATTGTTCCAGAAGAATGGGTAAAAAAATCTATCATTCCTAATTTTGAAAACAATTGTTACCAGTATCATTGGTTTAGTAACGACGTAAGAACTGAGTTTACGGAAGGTGAGGATGGCAGAATTTTCGTTAAGAAGTTTACTGATTCGCTAGAGGCGGTAAAGCACATTACGAATGAATATCAATATGTATCTAGAGATTTAGCAGATCAAGAAAAGTGGATAATTAAGAAATGTGGTCCAGAATTTTATGCCGCTGGATTATTCGAGCAAAGGGTTTTTGTCAATCCAGAAACAGATATGGTATTTGTAAGGTTAGGTAAAAAACAAGACATTAAAAACGAATACATATTTAAGCTTATAGAATATGCACTGAATAATATTGATATTTGATATAATTGAACATTAAATATTCTTAAAGAGCCTTTAATTAACTTAGAGGCTTTATTATATGTAGTTTCACATGACTATAAATTGTATTTCCCGTCTTAATAATAAAACTATGGCTATGTGCGCAAGGATCCTACTAATCAGTATCTTTTTATTTATTGGAATTTTCACTTTCGAATCAATAGGACAACAAGAATATTCCGCTGGAATTAATGGCAAAAAACTAGATTGGTTTAGTTACTATTTACAAGAATATTATGTTGATACACTTGATTATGATGAACTGACCAATATTGCCATAAGGAGTGTCATGAAAGAACTTGACCCTTACTCCAAATACCAAACCAAAGAAGAAATAGAAAGACAATTGGCAGAAGATAGTGGCTATTCAAATTTTGGAATTGGATTAAGCTTTGTCAAATTAAATGAGACTGTTGTTGTTTCCTACTTAATAAAAGATGCCCCAGCAGAAAACGCTGGACTAAAAAATGGTGATGCATTATTAACAATCAATGGGAAAGAATTGTATTCACTCAGCAATAACCAAATAGAAGAATTGTTAGAAAACGATAATGATACAATTATTAATTTATCCTTCCAGAGAGGAAATGAAACGAGAAATACGAAAATTACCAAAACAAGATTACCGTTTTATTCTATAAGTTCTTTTTTTATGGTTGCAGATGGAGTAGGGTATATAAAACAAGATCGATTTAACAATAAGTCACCTGAAGAATTCCGTACATCAATTGATTCTCTGCGAAAGTCAGGAATGCAAAATCTTATATGGGATTTAAGAAATAATAGAGGTGGTACTTTAAAAGCTGCAGTAACCCAAATAGATGAATGCTTTAGTGACAAAAAATTGATCTTATATAAACAAGGTTTTAACTTGGAACGAGAGGAACATTATACAGAAAATTTAGGTGGCGAATTGACCAAAGGGAAAATTGCTGTATTGGTTAATGAAAAAAGTATGTCAGCAAGTGAACTAGTCGCTAGTGCGCTTCAAGACTGGGATCGTGCAATTATTATTGGACAACCAACATTCGGAAAAGGACTCGTGCAACAATCTTATAAAATGCCTGATAAATCTGCGTTGAGATTAACCATTGGAAAATATTATAGTCCCAGTGGTCGATGCGTTCAAGCAGATAAAGATCACCCTATAGCTTGGGTAAATTCAGAGTTAGATGCATTGAGTAAAAATGATAAAACGGCTGCACTCACAGTTCCTGATGCGTTGAAGTGGCAAACAATGTCTGGTCGAAAAATAATTGCAGGATTAGAAGGGAGAATTACTCCAGACATTTATGCAAAGCATAGCGTAGAAAAGCCAGATTCAATATATAACCATCTTAGAAAATACGGAATACCTTATAAGTTTGCCACTTGGTATGCATACAAAAATCGAGATAAGATTAAAAATCATAAAGAACCATTAAAGGTATTTACTAGTCCTCATGTAAATTACGAAATTGATAACGCCTTGGTAAAATATGTCAATGATCAAGTAGATTCGGGTAATTTGTCAATAGATAAAATCGAGAAGAGAATGTCCCGATATTCTATTGATAAAATAAAAGGATGGATCATAGCTCAGGTTTTTGATGATAATGCCTATTATCAATATATCAGAAAATCTGATGAGCTTGTTATGAGAGCTATTGAAAGTTTTACTGATGGAAGTTATGAAGAGCTACAATTAATAAAGTAAAATATTCTAGTGAATAGATTAGCTTTACTATATCACTAGAATATTAATTAAAAATAAGAGCCAAATTTTAAGGTCAACCTATTTGACCAAAGTTTACTTTCTATTTGAATAGGATTGTTGAAAATGTCATTTTCGCTTCCATCAATTTTAAAGTATTGAATATTTTGACTTAAGGTAAGATATGATTTAGTTCTTTTCTTAGATGCAAAACTTACTCCTATTCCTGGTTCAAATTTAAAACCTGATTTTACATTAAACCCTGTATTGGTTATTGACCTGAATGAAGTACCAACTTTTCCAAATGTATAAAAACGTGCTTTGCCGTCGGTTAAATAGTAGGCACTGTATAGATACCAAGGTATTGCAGAACCCAAAACCAAATCTTGAACACCTGGCAAATCAAAAAAATGGGTTTCCAAACCAACACCAATACCAACTTCGAGTTTGGGATTATAGCGATAAAATCCGTTTAAAGAATATCCTGCAAACCCACCTGTTCCATTTGCTCCAAATCCTGCATCAAAGCTAAACCCAATTCCGGTTTTCTTATGGTACTTACCTTTGTTATAAAAGAAGGCATCGTCTGTAGTAATAAGTCTATGAGCTTGATCTTTTTTACAAGAGATCGTATCTCCAGTTGGTAGCATCAACTGTATATTATTGCCATTTTCATCTATTATATCACCTATGTATTTAGAACCATCAACATAGCTAACCATAGCTTTCCTGTCCGCAGACTTACGAGACCTTTGTGAGAATAACTCCCCTTGGACAATAAGTCCAAGGAGAATTATTAATATAATTCTTTGCATTTATGTTGCTTAAAATTGGATTGTACTCTCCAATGTAAAGGAATAGTCAGATGTAACTTCGTATTGATTCAATCCGTCTGGTCCAGCCAATAATATGATATTGGAATTGGTAGGATGTAGGATTACATCGTAAGCTTCAACACTTGTAATTGTTTCAATCAGTTGAGGGCTTACTTTGTTAGAAATATCAAATATTTTTAATCCATTTTCTCCTTCACAAACAAATAATTTGTCATTTTGGATGGTCATTCCAAATGGACTTTGCATTACAACTTCTTCTCTTTGAATAGGATTGTTTAAGTCAGTGATATCTATTGCCAATAAGGCATTTACATTTCCAGGACAATCAGAAAAATCTGCAGTTCTCAGAGTAACATACGCGACTCCGTTATTTGGTAATACAGGGTCACAAGAAGTTGCATGATCAAATCTTGCTCTTTGTTGTAAGTTTACTGGATTACTGGCATCGTAAATTTCCATTGCTGTTTGCGAACCAATAAATATATTGTTTTCATGAGCAAAAATGGTTTCCATATCATTCGACCAAGAAATATTTTCTTCATTTACTTTTGTTAAACCACCTTGAATAGAAAGAATGTTTATTTCACTTTTTCCAATGATATACATATGATCATTTGCGACACTTATTCTATTTACTGTTCCAGTTTGATTACCGCTTGTTCCAGCAAAAGAAGAAGGTACTGCAGAGTTAGGGATTAATTCGTTTACGTGATTAAAATATGCATAATTGTTAGTTTGGAGTGATTTGTATAAGTCACTTCTTTGGTCTAATTCTTCAGAAACTTCTTCGAATGTAAATCCAGTAAGTGCATGTCCTTCTGCATTTACGTTACTTATTTCAAATACATTTTCAGCTCTAGAAATTAATTTAGCATTATTAAGATCAGTAACATCAACCTGTACCATATCGTAGTAACTTTCTCCGTATATGATATTATCTTTTACAAAAAATTCTTTATTACCTGGTAACTGTATAAAATTTATAAATGTAGGATTTGAAGGATTCGAATTGTCAATAACATGAATTCCTTTGTTCTCCTCTCCCAATAAAATATGGTTTTCACCAATAAATATTTTTCCCGGATTTATGACTGGCTGAATGTCCGCATTAAGTGGAGTGGCTCTAATTTCTTGAAGATCATTATATATTCCCGTGGCTTTTTGATAGGTAACTTTTGTTGTGCCAAAATCTTTGCCACAAGAGCAAAGTAATAGTAATGTTGCTAATGCTAAAAGATGGATGATTTTCATATTCTTATTTTAATTAATGATAAATGAATGGTGATTAGGTATGTAACGATTATTTAATACTATTTTATATACCCGATCAATAACAATACATACATCGCCAGTCGATTGAAATAGGTTGGGTGTCAATTGAAAAAAAGTTGTAGGTAGGAATTTTGAATTTCTTAAAATGAATATTGCACAGTAATTAAATAAAGCCTATATTTGCAATCCCATTTAAGAATGGAACACTATATCGCGGCGTGGAGCAGTTGGTAGCTCGTCGGGCTCATAACCCGAAGGTCGTAGGTTCAAGTCCTGCCGCCGCTACTAGAAACCCTT